>JALHTD010000064.1 GCA_022865555.1 Thermoanaerobaculaceae bacterium
GGCGGCGCCGTCGTTGATCTGCGAGGAGTTGCCGGCGGTGACGGTGCCTCGGGGGTCGAAGGCGGGCCTCAACTTGGCGAGCGCCTCCAGGGAGGTGTCGGCGCGCGGGCCCTCGTCGGTGTCGAAGACGAACTCGCGCCAGGCGCCGTCGTCCATCGTGCGGACCTTGAGCGGCACGATCTCGTCCTTGAACTTGCCGGCGGCAATGGCCGCGGCGGCGCGCTGGTGCGAGCGCAGGGCGAAGGCGTCCTGGTCCTCGCGGGTGATCCCGAACTGGCGGGCGACCACCTCGGCGGTCGTGCCCATGCCGGTGTAGGCGTTGGGCATCGCGTCCATGAGCGCGGGATCGGCGAAGATCTTGTTGCCGCCCATCGGCACCATGGACATCGACTCCACGCCGCCGGCGATGATCACCTCGGCGTTGCCCGACCGGATCACGTCGGCGGCCCAGGCGATGGACTGCGAGCCCGAGGAGCAGAAACGGTTGGAGGTGCACGCCGTCACCTCAACCGGGAACCCGGCCAGCAGGGAGATCAGGCGCGCGATGTTCATGCCCTGCTCGGCCTCGGGCATGGCGCAGCCGAGCATGATGTCGTCCACCATGGCGGGCTCGAGGCCGGGCGTGCGTTCGATCAACGCCTTGAGGACGGGCGCCGCGAACTCCTCGGGGCGGGTGTCCTTCAGGCTGCCCTTCTTGGCCCTGCCGATGGGTGTGCGGGCGTACGAGACGATCACGGCTTTGGGCATGGCGTCGCTCCCTCAGTTCCTCAACGGCTTGTTGTTGAGCAGCATGTAGGTAATGCGCTCCTGCGACTTGGGCTCGCCGCACAGCGAGAGGAACGCCTCGCGTTCGAGATCGAGGATCGTCTCCTCGCTGACCGGGTTGTTGATCGTGGTGTCGCCCCCGCACAGGATGTTGCCGACGTGGGTGGCGATCTTCTCGTCGTGCGAGGAGATCCAGTGGGTGATCTTCATGTTGTGGAGCAGCATCTGAATGGTGGCGACGCCCTCGCGGCCGGGCAGGGTGAACTTCCTCGGCAGCGGCGGCCGGTACCCCTCCTCGGCCAGCGCGATGGCCATCCGCTTGGCCGTCCACAGCTGCTGGTCGCGGTTCATCTCGACGTGGTCGTAGGGGCGCAGGTACTTGAGCTCGCGGGCCTCCTCGGCCGATGTCGCGACCTTGGCCATGGCGATGTCCTCGAACGCCTTGCGCAGGAAGGGGAGGTTGGAGAGCACCGGCTCGTCCACCCCCTCGAGCACGCGCTCCAGCATGAACACGTGGCCGCCACCCGCGGGCACCAGGCCGACGCCCACCTCGATGAGGCCCATGTAGGTCTCGGCAAACGCGCAGACGCGGTCGCCTGCCATCGTGATCTCGGCGCCGCCCCCGAACGTGAACCCGAACGGCGCGGTGATCACCGGGACGCGCGCCCGCTTCATCCCCATGGTCATGCCCTGGAACATGCGGATCATGTCGTCGATGGCCTTCCACGCCTGGCTCTGCGCGCCCTCGAGGATCATCAGGAGGTTGGCCCCGGCGCAGAACTGCTCCCCCTGGTGGTGGATCACCAGGCCGCGGAAGTCCTTCTCTGCCAACGCGATGGCCTTGTGCATGACCTCCATGATGTCGCCGTCGATCGGATTGAGCTTGGGCTGCAGCGCGGAGTGGAACTCGACGCACGCGACGCCGTCGCCCAGGTCGATCATCGAGGCCCCGGCGTTCTGGAACACGGCGGGCGCGCGCTTCTTGATCTCCCGCAGCACCAGGAAGCTCTCGGGTCGCGGTATCGGCACGTAGACTTTGGTGCGGGGGTCGTAGTACTCCCGGCGCTGGGCGCCGTCGCGGTAGAAGGCCGTCACCCCCGCGGCCAGCATCTCGCCGACCCAGGGTGCGGGCTCGACGCCCTCGGCCTTCATGCGCTCCACGGTCTCCTTGACGCCGAGTGCGTCCCAGATCTCGAACGGCCCCAGATCCCAGTTGAACCCCCAGGTGAGGCCGTGGTCGATGTCCACGATCGTGTCGGAAATCTCGCCAAGGCGCCTGGAGGAGTAGGCGAGGCCGTCGCGGGTGATGCGCCAGGCGAAGACGCCCGCGCGGTCGGTGGCGTTGACCAGCGCCTTGATGCGCGCACCGGGGTCGTGGAGGCCCCTGGTGACCTTCAGCGACGGCGCGTCGAGCTTGGCCTTCGGGCGGTACTGCCCGGTTTTCCAATCCAGCGTGTAGTCGATGTTCTCGCCCTTGGGGCCCTTCTCGCGCTTGAAGAAGCCGGCCTTGGTCTTGCGCCCGAGCTGCTTGTTCTCGACCATCTTGGTGATGAACTCGGGCATCGCGAACATGGGCTGACCCTCGTCGTCCTTGCACTCCTCGCGCAGCGTGCGGACGACGTGGGCCATCGTGTCGAGGCCCACCAGGTCGGTGGTCCCGAAGGAGGCGCTCTTCGGGCGCCCCATCGCCGGGCCGGTGATCGCGTCCACCTCGTCCACCTGGTAGTCCCTGCCGATCATGGCGTGGACCGTGGCCATGATCCCGTATACCCCGATCCGGTTTGCGACGAAGTTCGGGGTGTCCTTGCCGAAGACGATCCCCTTGCCGAGCAGGAACTGGCCGAAGTCGGTCATGAACTTCACGACCTCGGGGTCGGTCTCCTCCCCGGCGATCACCTCGAGCAGGCGCATGTAACGGACGGGGTTGAAGAAGTGGGTGACCAGGAAGTTCTTGCGGAAGTCCTCCGAGCGGCCCTCCAACATCTTCTTGATCGGCAGCCCCGAGGTGTTGGAGGAGACGATCGAGCCGGGCTTGCGCACCTTCTCGAGGCGCTCGAAAACCTGCTGCTTGATGTCGAGCCTCTCGACCACCACTTCGACGATCCAGTCACACTCCGCCAGCTTGTCCCAGTCGTCCTCGAAGTTCCCGACCGAGACGAGGGGCAGGAGCTTTTTGGTGTAGATCAGGGCCGGCCTGGAGGTCTTGATGGTCTCGAGACCGGCGAGCGCCAGTTTGTTGCGGAAGCGCCTGTCCCCGCGCGTCAGACCGGCTTTCTCGTCCTCGGGCGAAAGCTCTCGGGGCACGATGTCGAGCAGCAGCGAAGGCACGTTGGCGTTTGCCAGGTGCGCGGCGATCCCGGACCCCATCACGCCGGCCCCCAACACCCCGACCTTGCGGATTTCCCTGCGCATGCACTATCTCCTTGATGTCCTGCTACGTACCAATTGGGAGGAGCTTTCGTCGCAACCCCGTGGACTGAACACCCGTTCATTCTGCCCTGCGCCGCTGCTGCTGGCAAGGGGGTGGAAGGAAAGGAGTCAAGGCGGGCGGACCTGGCCTGTTGGGGGGCGGGCAGGCCTAGAACAGCCCTACGCCCCAGAGGTCGTGCAGGTGCAGGATGCCGAGGACCCGGTCATCGGGCTCGGTGACCACCAGCGAGGTGATGCGGCGCGTCTCGAGCTGCCGCAGCGCCCCGGTGGCCAGCGTCTTCGGCTCGATCGTGGCGGCGCCCCTGTGCATCACCTCTCCGGCGGAGCGCGCCAGCGGGTCGCGGTCCGCCTCCATGAGCCGCCGCAGGTCCCCATCGGTGATCACCCCCAGCAGCCGGCCGCCCTCGTCCTGGACCGTGGTGATGCCGAGGCCCTTGCGGGACATCTCGTAGATCACGTCCTTCATCGCCGTGACGGGCGCGACCCTGGGTATCCGATCCCCGGCGTGCATCAGGTCGGCCACGGTCAGGAGACGCTTGGCCAGCTTGCCGCCCGGGTGGAGCTGGGCGAAGTCCTCCGGCCTGAAGCCCTTGCGCACCGAGACGACCATCGCGAGGGCGTCGCCGAGGGCGAGCGCGGCGGTGGTCGAGGCGGTGGGCGCCAGGTTGTGCGGGCAGGCCTCGCGGTCCACGCCCAGGTTGAGGTGGACGTCGGCGTGGCCGGCCAGCGTCGAGGACGGGTTGGAGGTGATCGCGATGAGGGGGGTCCCGAGGCGCTTGAGGTACTCGACCAGGTGCAAAAGCTCGTCGGTCTCGCCCGAGTTGGAGACCGTGACCACGACGTCCCCCTGGGCCACCATGCCGATGTCGCCGTGGATCGCCTCTGCCGGGTGGAGGAACATCGCCGGCGTGCCGGTCGAGGCCATTGTGGCGGCGATCTTGCGGCAGATGATCCCCGACTTGCCCATGCCCGTGCACACGACGCGCCCCTGGCAGCCGACCAGGAGGTCCACCGCCCTCAGGAAGGCATCGTCCAGCTTGTCCCGCAAGCGCAGGATCGCCTCGGCTTCCGTGGTCAGGACTTCTCTTGCCAGCTCGAGCGACATGAGCCCTCCGACAGGCTGCCTACGGCCACGCCATTCTAGCGTGCCCGGGCCCTTCCGGGCGGTTGCCGGGCAGGATTCCAGGAATGATGCGGCGCGCGCACGGTTTGTGCGGGTGTGAGGACGAGGGGCATGGTGGCGCTGGCGCTCGCGCCGGGGATCGGGGAGCCGGGGCCGCTGGTGCAGGCGTGCCCTTCGTGATAGAACGAGGCGTGTGCGATGCCCGGGTCGCGCTGCCGGGGCCGGCCGTTCGTATCTCGGGGAGGGGGCGGGGTCACGGCCGCCACGCCCCCTGGGCAGAAAGGAAGGTGCTCACGATGCACAGGGAGCAGCGCGCGGCGGCGTGTCTCCTGGGCCTGGTCTTGACGGTCTCGGGGCTCGCCTGCACGTCCTCGCAGAAAGTCCCCACGGCCGATCGTGGCACGCTCGCCGAAGAGGCGTGTTTCAACGTTCGCAACGTCGACAGCTTCTCTCCCCTGAGCAACAGGTTTGTCTACGTGCGAACTACAGGTGACAAGCACTACCTGCTGACGATGGACAGCATGTACCCGAGCCTGCCCTACGCGACCGGCATCGCGATGTCTGGCAACTACGCCTGGGTGTGTTCGAACACCGGGGCCATGATCACGTACGTGGATGCTGGTCGTCCGGTCTTCTGCCGGATCCTGAGCGTCGAGGCCGTCGCTGGCAAGGAGGCGGCCCAGAAACTGGTGGACGCGCGTACGACGCCAAAGTGAACGGCTGGTCGAGCTCGGTCCGCTCTGGGCTCAACGGACGCCCGCCTTGCGGCAGACGCTCGAGGTCGTGGCGGGACACCCCAACACGATGGAACTCGGGAGACGGTGGAGCGGGCGGAGCGTACACACAGGGCGATGAACACCAGGGCTGATTCAAGGCGATCGGGAGGAAAGATGAGGTGGCTGCGCTGGCTTTGTCTGCTTCTCGTAATGAGCGTGCCGGTGCTGTCGTTCGCAGGTGACATCCAGGTTTTTTGTGAGCCTGCTCTTCGAGTGTATCTCGATGGCAAGTTCGTGGGTACCTCCATCGCGAAGGACGACGGGCTTTTCCTGGCGAACGTACCGGCGGGCGCGCACGTCGTTCGGGTCGAAAAGGATGGATTCGTGCCGCAGAGCTTCGAGGTAGAGGTTTTGAAGCTCCCGATCGAAGTGAAGGTTGGGGAGTTCTCCCCAGAATCACTGACTCGTCATGATGGGGAGACCGGCGGCGCCACGGTCAAACAACCCGTCGGAAACCTCGTGGTCACGTCGGCCCCTCAGGACTGCGTTGTCGAGATCGATGGCAAACCCGCAAACAAGAACGTCCCGCTGCTGCGGGTTGACGGCCTCGCCGCTGGTGAGCACCGAGTCTCCTTCAGCAAGACGGGATACGATCGAATCTCCGGCGTGGTCACGATCCAGTCGGGAGCCGAGGTTACTGTTCGAGGAGATCTCAAAGCGGGGAAGGTGGAGACCCTCTACGAGGGCAAGGGATCGCTGCGGGTGATTTCGACCCCGGAACACTGCACGGTTCGATTCCTCGGGATGACACGGGAGAAGACCGACGCGAGGTTGAACCTCTCGTACATTCCTGCGGGAGAGCATCGGATCGTTGTTTCGTGGAAGAATCTAGAGGTGTCCTCGAACATAGCGATCATCAACGGCTACAGGACAGTCGTGGTCGTGAGCTTCATAAAAGGAGACAAACCGTTCGTCGTTTCATACGAGCCCAAGTGAGACGGCGGGCGCTTCGCTTCTTGGTCAAGGAGGTGGCGGTTGGCTCGCCGAGGCCGGCAACGCAGCACCAACCATCGGCAGCCAGGCAAGGCCGAGCGTCCGTCACTTCCCCTCCCGGGCACGCCTGACCTGGAGATAGTGGACGGGGCCTCTTGGGCTGCCTAACCGTGAACGGAAGGGCAACCATCGGAGCGGAATTCTCGTACTGGATTACGGGCCTGGCTGCCGTTGCGCAGCGCGCGCGACCGGGATCGGTGGTGGATACTGGAATGGTGATGACCATTTGTCCGAGCGAGCCGCATGCGTCGGTGAGACCGGCACAGGCTCGAACGCCTCGCCGACTGGCGGGAAGTTTGATCACGTGGCTTCGAGCCTCTCTCGTCTGTCTGGTGTTCCCCGCAGTTGCCTGTACCAGCGGGCGGGGAACCCTCAGGGGTGTGGGGATTACCCCCGACGAGCTCCTGGCGGGGGCCTCTCTCGGCGTGGCGAAGGACGCACCCGTGTCGCTGGTCGGGGAGCAGGATGTTCTGGCCCTCAGTCCCGAGATGCTGGCGTTCCTGGATGCCCACGTGGACCGCAAGGGCAGCGACAATTTCAAGCTGCGCCAACTCATCTCCGGGATCATCGACGCGGACACGTTCGGGGTGGAGTACGACGACAGGACCCGCACCGCATCGGAGACGTTCCGCGCCAGGCGTGGCAACTGCCTGTCGTTCTCCAGCATGTTCGTGGCCATGGCCCGCAACGTGGGCCTGCGTGCCCGGTTCCAGGAGGTGGATTTTCCGCCCGACTGGACACTCGACAGGGATACATACGTGCTGAACCAGCACGTCAACGTGCGCGTGGATCTGAGGGGGGCCGCCGCGCGCGCCGTGGATTTCAACATCGGCGACCTCAAGGCCAGCTACGAGATGTGGGAGATCCCCGACACGCGGGCGCTGGCCCACTACTACAACAACATCGGCGTCGAGCGCATGCAGGCGGGTGACACGGCCTCGGCCCTCTCGTGCTTCCGCAGGGCCATAGCCGATGGCGACCGCCAGTTCTCGCCGGCCTGGACCAACCTGGGCACGCTGTACCTGCGGAACGGCCATCCCCCTCACGCCGAGGCTGCCTATCTGCAGGCCCTCAAGGCGAGCGACTCGGATCTCGTCGCCATGAGCAATCTGGTCCGGCTCTACGAGCGGTTGGGCGATCGGGAGATGGCCGCCGAGTACCAGAAGAGGGTGATCTACCACCGGAACCGCAACCCCTACTATCGCTACGAGCTCGCCCGGCGAGCGTACGACGCGCAGCAGTACGATGAGGCCATCGGCCATCTCAAGTTCGCCATCCGCAAGCGGCCGAATGACGATGAGTTCTACTTCCTGATGGGCCTGAGCTACCTCGGGAAGGGCGACGCCCAGGCTGCCCGGCGCTGGCTCGCCCGGGCCGAGGAGGTGGCCGCGACCGACGCGCTGAAGCGCAGGTACTCCAGCAAGATCGACACCTTGCTCCGCGACGGCGGAAGCCAGCACTGATACCAACTCACCGTCCGTTGTAGAGGAATGGCTGTCACTGCGAGGCCCCGAAGGGGCCGAAGCAGTCCCGTTCCCTCTGCCGTCATTGCGAGGAGCGAAGCGACGAAGCAATCCCGTCCCCACCCCTTGTCATTGCGAGCCCCGCCGCAGGCGGGGCGAAGCAATCTCGTCGATTTCGGCGAGATCGCCACGTCGCCGCTGCGCGGCTCCTCGCGATGACAGCGGTTTCGCAC
>JALHTD010000065.1 GCA_022865555.1 Thermoanaerobaculaceae bacterium
GGTCGGGCTCGGCTACATCACGCTCGGGCAGTCGGCGACCACGCTTTCCGGCGGCGAGGCGCAGCGCATCAAGCTCTCCAGGGAGCTCGCCCGGCGGGCCACCGGCGCCACCCTCTACATCCTGGACGAGCCCACGACGGGGCTGCACTTCGACGACACCAAGAAGCTGCTCGCGGTGCTGCACACCCTCGCCGACCGCGGCAACACCGTGGTGGTGATCGAGCACCACCTCGACGTGGTCAAGACCGCGGACCACGTCATCGACCTCGGACCCGAGGGCGGCGATGCCGGCGGAAAGGTCGTCGCCGCCGGCACACCCGAGCAGGTGGCCCGCGTCGGCGCGAGCTACACCGGGCACTACCTCAAGCCCCTGCTCGGCCTCGCCGCCCGCCGGGCCGTCTGAAGCCCCTCCCAGGCGCTACACTCTCCGCCGGGTAGCACGGGAGGGGGCAATGAGACGCACGGTCGGGATCATCGCGCTGGTGCTGAGCGGGTCAGTGGGCTACGCCGTCGGCGAGAAGTGCCAGCGGCCGATGGAGTACGACGTTGCAGCCATCGACGCCTACATCGGGTGCCATGTGAAGGACCGGGGTATTCCTGGGCTCTCGGTGGCCATCGTCCGCGACGGCAAGGTCGCCCTGGAAAAGGGCTATGGGAAGGCGTCGATCGCGGCCGGGGCGCCGGTCACGCCGGAAGCGCTCTTCGCCGTCGGCTCGGTCACGAAGCAGTTCACCTCCGCATGCATCCTGCTGCTGGCCGGTGAAGGGAAGCTCTCCGTCACCGATCCGGTCTCCCAGTACCTCCCCGGTCTCACCCGCGCCGGCGACATCACGCTCCTTGACCTCATGAACCACGTCTCCGGCTACCCGGACTTCTACCCCCTCGACTTCGTAGACCGCCGTCTCGTGGCGCCCATCGCCGCGGACCAGCTTGCGCGGCGCTACGCGACCGGCGCGCTCGACTTCGAGCCGGGTGCGCGCTACTCGTACAGCAACACCGGATTCATCATCCTCGGGCTCGTGGTGGAGAAGGTCAGCGGGCAGCCTTTCGGCCAGTTCCTGCAGGAGCGCATCCTCACCCCGCTGGGAATGACCCACTCGGCGTTCGAGCCGGAGAACCCTGGACCGGGGCTCGCGACCGGGTACACCTCGTTCGGCCTCGCCCCCTGGAAGCCCGCGGTCTACGAGGCGCGCGGCTGGATGGGTGCCGCCGGCGCCCTGTGGGCAAGCCCCTCGGACCTGGCCAGGTGGGACCTCGCGCTCATGACCGGGAAGGTCCTGGAGCCCGCGCAGTATGCCCTCATGACCACACCCCGTCGGCTGGGCGAGGGCCGGACAACGGCCTACGGCTGCGGCCTGGACGTCACCGAACCGCGCGGCATCACGGTGCTCTCGCACGGCGGTGCCGTCAGCGGCTTTCTGGCGGAGAACACGATGATTCCTGCCACGCGCTCGGCCCTCGTCCTGCTCACCAACTGCGAGGACAGTACGAGCCTGTCCAAACTCAACGACGCACTGCTCACGCTGCTGATGCCTCCGGCCCAGCCGGTGCCAAGGGTGGCCGGGCCTCCGGCTGCCGAGGTGGCCAAGGAGCTGTTCGCACAGCTCCAGGCGGGGCGCGTGGACCGAGCCCGCCTCGGCGAGGAGTTCGGTATCTACCTCACCCCCGAGAGGGTCCGCGACGCTTCAGGCCAGCTCAAGCGCTGGGGTCAGCCGAAGAGCGTCGAGGTCGTGAGGATGTCCGAGCGCGGGGGCATGGAAACGGCGCGCCTCCGCATGGTCTTCAAGTCCGGGGTGCTGCGGGTACTGATGCGCCGGACTCCGGACGGCCTCGTCCAGGAGCTCCTCGTAGAGAGGGAGTAGAAGAACGGCTTTCCCGCAGCAGCCGACGACCACCCGGTGGTATCGTTCGCCGGTGCAGAAGAGGGTCCTGCTCGGCCTCGCCTTCGCGCTGGTCGCCGCGGTGGTGGTCGCCTACCTGCCCACCCTGCGGGCCGGGTTCATCTGGAACGACGACACCTATCTCACCGACAACCCCACACTCGACGGGGCGCAGGGCCTGCGGCTGATCTGGACCGACCCGCGCGCCAACGAGCAGTACTACCCGATGGTCTTCACCACGTTCTGGGTCGAAAAGCGTCTCTGGGGGCTGCACCCCTTCGGCTACCACCTGGTCAACGTGCTTCTGCACGCCGTCTCCGCGCTGCTGCTCTGGTGGCTGCTGCGCCGGCTCGGTCTGCCCGGGGCGTGGCTCGCCGCCGCGGCTTTCGCGCTGCACCCCGTGTGCGTGGAATCGGTGGCGTGGGTGACGGAGCGCAAGAACACCCTCTCGCTCTTCCTGTCGCTTCTCGCCGCTCACGGCTACCTTGCATCCTCGGACGCCCGCGCGGCCGCAGGCGAGCGGCACAAGCGCAAAGCCCGGCCCGAGCAGCTCTGGTACCGCCGGCCGGGTTTGCTCTACGCCGCCGCACTCGCCTCGTTTACCCTCGCGCTCTTTGCCAAGACCACGGCGAGCTTGCTGGCGCCGGTGCTTCTCGTCATCGCGTGGTGGCGGAAGGGGCGGTTGCGCTGGGCGGACGTGCGGCCGCTCGTGCCGTTCTTCCTTGTCGGGGCGGCCCTCGCGTGGCACACCGCCTGGCTGGAGAAAACGATGGTCCAGGCGAGCGGGGTGGAGTGGTCGCTCTCTTTTCCGGCCAGGGTCGTCCTCGCTGGGCGGGTGCTCGCCTTCTATGTGGCCAAACTGGCCTGGCCCGTGGACCTCGCATTCATCTACCAGCGCTGGGTGATCGACCCGCGGGCACTGTGGCAGTGGTTGCCGGCGCTTGCGGTGCTGGCTGCCCTGGCGGCCGCCTGGGCGCTGCGCCGGCCGCTCGGCCGGGGACCGCTCACAGGGGTGCTGCTGTTTGGCGGCGTTGTGTTCCCGGCGATGGGGTTTTTCAACGTCTACGCGATGCGCTACTCGTACGTCGCCGACCACTTCGCCTACCAGGCAGTCGCGGTGTCCGCCGCGGCCGTGGTGTGTGGGATCGCGGCGCTCCTGGAGGGGCAGGGGACCCCGGTGCGGCGGGCGGCGGGCGGCCTCGGGATAGCCGTGCTGGCTGCCCTCGCGGTGCTCACCTTCCGCCAGGCCCGCGTCTACCGCAACGAGGACACGCTGTGGAGGGACACGCTGGCCAAGAACCCGGTCTGCTTCATGTGCCACACGAACTACGGCCACTCGCTCTACGCACGCGGACGGGTCGCGGAGGCGATCGAGCACTTCGAGGCCTCGCTGCGCATCAAGCCCGACAACGTCCCGAGCCTCCTGAACCTCGCCCGAGTGGAGGAGGAGCGCGGCCGGTACGACGAGGCGATCGCCCGCCTTCGCGCTGCCCTCGACATCGATCCGACGGACACGACCGTGCTGGTCAACCTGGGCGCGGTGTACACCAAGGCGGGGCGCTACGAAGACGCGATCGCGCAGTACGAGGAGGCGCTGCGGAACCCCTCCCCCGACGACTACCTGGCGCACAACGGGCTGGGCGTCGCGCTGATCCGTACCGGGCACACGGCAGAGGCGGTGGAGCACTTCCGCGAAGCGGTCCGCCTCAACCCCCGCTTCTGGAAGGGGCGGGCCAACCTCGAGCGCGCCCTCGCCATGCTCAACAAGCCGCGCTGACCATCCAGCGCTCCCGGACTTGACAGGGGGCGCAGGAGCGGAAAGAATCGGGGGTCATGAGTTCGGAATTATTCCGAATATCTGCCCCGCCGTCCCGCGATGAGGGCGGTCGCGCCGAGAGGCTGCGCGCGGCCGGCCTGAAAGCGACCGCGCCGCGCCTGGCCATCCTCGGGCTGCTGGAGACGGACAGGACGCACCCGTCCGCGCAGGCGGTGCTGGACGCCCTCAAGCCCGAGCACCCGACGCTCTCCCTGTCCACCGTCTACGAGACGCTGGAGGCGTTCCTGCGCGCGGGCCTCTGCCGGCCGGTCGCCGGCGAGGGGGCCCTGCTGCGGGTGGACGGCACGACGCACGCACACGACCACGCGGTCTGCCGGCAGTGCGGGCGCATCTTCGACGTGGCCTCGAACCTCCGGCCTCCCCTGAAGCCGCCGTCCAGCTTGCCGGAGGGGCTGGCCGTCACCGGTGTTCGAGTCGAGTACGAGGTCGTCTGTGGCAGGTGCGCGGGTGGCCGCGGCGCCCGCGCAACACATCGCACAGAAGCGAGCAACCGCCGGGCCGGCGCTGGCGCGGCCGGGCGTCCGAGAAACCCAAAACGCTGAATGGAGGTGTGAGATGGCGCAACTGAAAGGAAGCAAGACCCACGAGAACCTGAAGTACGCTTTCGCCGGCGAGTCCCAGGCCAACCGCCGGTACCTGTACTTCGCAAAGCAGGCCGACATCGAGGGCTACGCCGAGGTTTCGGGCCTCTTCCGCGACACCGCGGAGGGTGAGACCGGGCATGCCCACGGCCACCTGGACTACCTCAAGAAGGTAGCCGACCCGGCGACGGACATGCCGTTCACCGACGTCCCCGAGATGCTGGCCTCCGCGGTGGCCGGCGAGACCCACGAGTACACCGACATGTACCCGAGCCTGGCCAAGACCGCGCGGGAGGAGGGGTTCCCCGAGATCGCCGACTGGTTCGAGACCCTCGCCAAGGCGGAGCGCTCGCACGCCGGCAAGTTCCAGAAGGCGCTGGACACCCTGTGATCTGAAACAACGCCGGCCGGGGGCGGCAGCCGACCGTTGCCCCCGGCCGCGCGTCGTTCTCTCAGAGGGTGCTGCAAGGGGGGCGTATGGGTGACACACCGGGGACTCTCCCCGACATCCGTTTCCAGGCGACCGACGGCCTGACCTACAACCCGAACGAGCCGCTCTACTGGGAGCGCTCGGCCCTGGCCAAGGAGCTCGAACGCAGCTTCGAGCTCTGCCACAGCTGCCGGATGTGCTTCAAGTACTGCCAATCGTTCCCCACCCTGTTCGACGCGGTGGACACCCACGGCGACGTGCGGCGAATCCCTGAGCAAACGCGGCGCAAGGTCGTGGACGAGTGCTTCCAGTGCAAGCTCTGCTACACCCAGTGCCCCTACACCGAGAAGGAGAACCACCCGTTCAAGCTCGACTTCCCGCGCCTGATGCTCCGGGCCAAGGCGATCGCCCGGCGGGAGGGCGGGATCCCGCTGCGCGACCGGATGCTCTCGGATCCCGACCGCCTCGGCCGCCTGGGGTCGCTGCTCCCCGGACTCGCCAACTGGGGGAACCGGCTCAGGCCCAACCGCATCCTCATGGAGGCGGTCGGCGGGATCCACCGCGACAAGCTTCTGCCCAGCTTCGCGAGCCCCACCTTCGACGCCTGGTTCCGCACCCAGACCGGGGGCGCCGAGGAGACGCCCGACGGCGAGCACCCGATCGTGCTGTTCGCCACCTGCTTCGTGACCTACAACAACCCGGCCGTCGGGAAGGCGGCCGTCGCCGTCCTCCGGCACAACGGGTGCCGCATCGCCTGCCCGGGCGTCGAGTGCTGCGGGATGCCTGCCCTCGACGCCGGCGACATCGACCTGGCGCGCCGTAAGGCGAAGCGCAACGTCACGGCGCTCGCGCCCTGGGTCGAGCGTGGCTACCGCATCGCGGTCATCAATCCCACCTGCAGCCTCATGATGCGGGAGGAGCTTCCCCTGCTGCTCGACGACCCGGCAGACCGCTCCCTCGCAGAGGCGGCGCGGCGGGTGGCCGCGGCGACCCGCGACCTCTGCGAGTACCTCTGGGAGCTGAGGGGCGAGGGGCACTTCAAGGAGGACTTCCGGAGCACACCCGGTGCCTCCGTCGCCTACCACGCCCCGTGTCACCTCCGAATGCAGAGCATCGGGTTCCGGGGCCGGGACCTGATGCGGCGGATACCCGGCGTCAAGCCGCGCCTGGTCGCCGAGTGCTGCGGCCACGATGGGACCTGGGCCATGAAGAAGGAGTACTTCGAGCTCTCCCTGCGCAACGGCGAAAAGGCGTCTGCCGGGATGAGGGAGGCCGAGGCGGACGTGTGGTCCTCCGAC
>JALHTD010000066.1 GCA_022865555.1 Thermoanaerobaculaceae bacterium
AACGGCGTCAGCACGTCTCTCCATTCCCCCATCCATCCGGAGCGACCAACCGTACAGGACGAGTGAGGCAACCCGGTTCAGATTGGTGAGGCCATCCTACGGCTCCCCTCCTGGCTACCAGCCGTCGGTGACCGGCGCCACGAGGGGCTGCTCCTCCTCCGTGGGCTGGAACATCGCTGCGCCAACGCAACCGGGGCCGACCTGCGTCCCGACCACGGGGCCGATCTCGCTTTCGATGACCTCTGAAACCGTAAAGCCGTCCTGCAGCAGGTTTCGTAACCGCACGGCCAGAACCGGGGCCGACGCGTGGCCGATGCCGACGATCACCGGCCTGTCAAGGTCCACCCGCTGCTTGAAGAGATCGATGAGCCGTTGATGGGCTGCGTCCCCCCGCCGGACGCGGTCCACGGGCACCACGGCGCCTTCCTCCAGGCAGAGAATCGGCTTGACCCCGAGCGCGCCGCCGAGCCAGGCCTGCGCCTTGCCCAGCCGGCCCCCTCTGGCGAGGTACGCCGGGTTGTCCGCCACGAAGAGCAGGTGGACCCGTGCACGCATCGCCTCGAGACGGGCACGGATCTCCTGCGCCGAGAGCCGGCGCTGCGCCATTCGCGCAGCCATCAGCGCCAGCAGCCCGAGCCCCGTGCTGACCTGCATGGTGTCCACGACCTCGAGCACCGGTGTGTCGCCGCCTCGCCGCCTGCTGAACTCCTCTCTCCCCGCGTGCGCCGCGGCGCGGGCGTTCGCGACCGTGTGCGAGACCCGTTCGGACAGGTGCACGGAAACGAGATCGCTGCGCTCGATCAGCATGCGGTAGGTGGCGGCAAACTCCCCCTGACTGGGCGGGCTGGTCAGCGGGTGCGCACCTCGCCTGCTCTGGAGGAGCCCGTAGAACGTCTCGGGCGAGAGGTCCACGCCGTCCGTGTAGATATCCCTACCGAACGTCACCGAGAGCGGGACGATGTGTATCTGGTGACGCTGCGCGAGCTCGACCGGGAGGTCGGCAGTCGAATCGGTGACGATGCGGACCTTCACCTCGGGCGCGTCGAACTCCAGGACGCCCAGTTCGTGGAGGTGCGCGGCGTCAGCCAGAGCCGCGC
Source organism: Thermoanaerobaculaceae bacterium (assembly GCA_022865555.1). Lineage (GTDB taxonomy): Bacteria > Acidobacteriota > Thermoanaerobaculia > Thermoanaerobaculales > Thermoanaerobaculaceae > RBG-13-68-16. The sequence goes on from JALHTD010000066.1 coordinate 1,098, forward strand.
CGTCGAGGGCTCTCGACCTGTCCAGCGCGTTCCACAGCGTGCGGCCTGCCCGAACATTCGCCACCGAACCCTGCTCGGCGGGGGAAAGCGTGAAGCCGGGGCCGTCCAGACTCGCGGTCAGCCTCACCCGGCTCGAGAGGCTCGGGAGCTGGGCGCGGGCCTCATCGTACCGGTGCTGATCCTCCATCGCGTCAGCTATCAGGCTCAGCAGGTCCTTGAAGAGCTCGCGAGGCACCGGGGGCGAGCCCAGCATCACGCGAAAGCTCCCCGCGGCCGTGCGGGCGAGCCTCGAAAACGCCTTCACACCACGCTGCGTGTCGGCCCGAGCGGCAGTCACCTCGCCCTCTTCGAGGAACAGCTGGCCGCCGCCGGCCCGCACTCGACCCGTGACCGCGGCCGCGTGCAGGAGCGGGAGAAGCTCGAACAGCGGCAAGGCCTCCAGGTCACCCACCAGGGACTCCAGCAGGGGATCGCAGGCCAGGCCGAGCTCGCGGCCCAGCAGGGCGGTTCGAACCTTCCGAAGAATCGCCTCGAACGGCGTGTCTTGCACCGCGAGGGTGAGCACGCCCACCGGGATCTGCGGTCCGGTCTTGGTGTCAGCGAGGAGGATCGTCGTGGGGGAAGCCTCCCCAACGGCGCGCGTGGCCGAGCGGATGCCAAGGGGGTCCGTCGCGTCCACGAGAGCCGCTTCGGCGACGATCACCTCGAGCTTGAGGCCGCTCGCGAACCGCCTGCCCTCTTCGGCGGAGGATGCGGCCACGACCTCGTGGCCGTAACCCGCGAGACCCCGGACCAGGTCCTTCCTGCGAGTCTCCTCACCGTCCAGCACCAGGATCGTGGCCCGCGCCATTGCTCATCCCACCGCAAGGAGATCACGGCCACCCGCGGCGTGCGGTCCGGAATCGTCAGGAGGCATTGGCGCTTGTAGTATAGCGCCATGAGGAAGCAGGTCCTGACGGTTTTCGCCCACCCCGACGACGCCGAGACGATGGCCGGAGGCACGCTTCTCAAGTGGGCACGAGAGGGCCACGCGATCACGATGTGCCTGATCACGGACGGGGACAAGGGCACCTCGGACCCCAACGACCCGCGCGAGGCCGTCGTCGCACGCCGGCGCGCCGAGCAGGAGCGCGCGGCGGCGCGCCTGAACGCCACGGTCGTCACCCTCGGGTACGAGGACGGCGTCTTGCAGCCCACGCTGGGACTGAGACGTGACCTGGTGCGGGTGATGCGCCGGGTGCGCCCGCACGTCGTGGTCGCCAACGACCCCACGGTGTGGTTCCGCCACGGCCAGTACATCAACCACCCGGATCATCGGGCGGCCGGCCAGGCGGCGATCGAGGCCCTCTACCCGGCGGTGAAGAAGGCCAGCATCTTCCCGGAGCTGCTCGCCGAGGGGTACCAGCCGCACGTTGTCGAGGAGGTCTGGCTGGGCCCGACCGGCGAGCCGGACACCTGGGTGGACATCACGGATGTCTTCGACGAGAAGATCGCGCTGATCTGCGAGCACGCCTCGCAGTTCCCGCCCGAGCCCACGCGCGCCGCGTTCGCGCGCATCGCCCGCGAGGCCGGGCAGGAACGCGGCATCCAGCTCGCCGAGTCGTTCCGGACTTTGCGCCTGGCCGCCAGCACCGTGCGCGCCATCGCCGGTTCCTGAGCGGGAATTGGCTAGATCTGCGGCCGGCGAAGCGCCGCGACCCTCACCCCGTTCGTGAGGAGGGCGTCCCTTACAGCTGCGGCGATGCCGGCCGCGCCGGGCGTGTCGCCGTGAACGCAGATCGTGCGGGCCCGCACAGGCACGTCCCGTCCGTCGAAGGCGGGCGCCATGCCCTCGCGTGCGATGCGGACAGCCTGGGCGGCCGCGCGCGCCGGGTCGGTGATAAGGGCACCGGAGAGCCTGCGGGACCTCAACGTCCCGTCGGCCTCGTAGGTGCGGTCGGCGAACGCCTCCGCGGCCACCTGGAAGCCGTGCTCGCGGAACACCTCCAGCATCGACGAGCCGGCCAGCCCGACCATCACCACGTCCGTGCTCCAGCACGAGACCCCGCGCGCGATGGCAGCCGCGACGTCACGGTCGCGCGCCGCGTCGTGGTACAGCGCGCCGTGGGGCTTCACATGCGCCAGCGTGCACCCGGCTTTCCGGGCGACCTCCGCGAGCGACCTGACCTGCTTGAAGACGGAGTCCTCGATCGCCGCCGGAGTCATCCCCAGAGAGTCGCGGCCGAAGCCCGCGCGGTCCGGGTAGCCGGGGTGAGCCCCGACGACCACGCCCAGACGTGCCGCCAGGGCGAGCGTGGCGGCCATGGTGCGCTCGTCGCCGGCGTGGCCCCCGCACGCAACGCTCGCGGAGGTGACCACGCGGAGGATCGCTTCTTCGCTGCCGTCCGCGAGCGCGTCCGGGTTCTCGCCCACGTCCGCGTTGAGGTCGATCAGAAACGGAGCATTAGAAACCGCGCTCATGTCAGCTGCTCCCCCCTGGTCTCGGGCAGCAGCAGGATCAGGCCCCCGGCCGCCAGGAAGAACGCCGAGGTGAGGCCCAGCGCGCTGCCGATCCCGTGCCGGTCGGCGAGAGCCCCGATGATGAAAGGCGCGAGCGCGCTCACACCACGCCCGAGGTTGTAGCAGAGACCCTGGGCCGTGCCTCGGATCGAGGACGGGAAGAGCTCCGCCAACATGGCACCGAACAGGCTGAAGTAGCCGTGCCCGAAGAAGCCGATCAGCGGCCCCATCGCCATCAAAACCACGGGCTGGAGCGCCATCCGGCCGTAGATCGGTACCAGAACGGCCGCGCCCAGCACGAAGGAGATGAACACCGGCCGCCTCCCGAAGCGGTCCGCGAGCACCCCGAACAGCACGTAGCCGAGGAACGCACCCACCTGCATCGGGATGATCCACCCCGAGGAGCGCACGGCGCTCATCCCGGCGCCCCCCTGCTCCACCGGGCTCGCCAGGTAGGCCGGGACCCAGGTGAAAAGACCCCAGTACGCGAAGAGCACGCAGGTCGTGAGCAGCGTTGCGGCCAGCGCGTTGCGCAGATAGGGTCCGCGCACGATCTCGCGCAGCGGCCGGCGCTCCACGCCGGCGCCCCGGCGCCAGATCTCCGGCTCGGCGACTTTCCGGCGGATCCAGACAGCCAGTAGTGCCGGGAGGACCCCTACCGCAAACAGGGCCCGCCACCCGAGCGTGGGCAGGATCGCCGAGGCCAGCAGCGCGGCCAGGATGTAGCCGATCGCCCAGCCCGACTGCATGAGCCCGATCGCCTTGCCCCGGTGCTCGGCTGGCCACGTCTCGGCCACCAGCACCGAGCCGGCCGCCCACTCTCCGCCGAGGCCGATCCCCACCAGCGAGCGCCACAGGATCAACTCGGGGATCGAGCGCGCGGTCGCGGTCAGCGCCGTGAACACCGAGTAGACCAGGATCGAGTAGACGAGCGTCCTGGCGCGGCCGATCCGGTCCGCCAGCATCCCGAAACCGATGCCCCCGACGGCCGAGGTGAGCAACGTCACGGAGGCCAGGCCTCCGGCCTCGGCGGCCGAGAGAGCAAACTCCGCGCGGATCGCCGTGAGCGCGAAGGCGTACATCATCACGTCCATCGCGTCCAGCAGCCAGCCGAGCATGGCGGCAGCGAGGGTCCGCCACTGCTCTTTCGTAACCGAACGGACCCAGGGTGGGCCCGGGATCCAGGTCATTACGAACGGTCCAGCTGCGCGCGCAGGAGCGCCTCCTGCTCGCGCAGCGCCTCGTCGGCCTCGGCGAGGGACACCTCCTGGAAGCGGACCTCGTCGCGCGGACGAAGCTGCCCCACCCGGTGCAGGTCTGCGGTAATCACGCAGGCGATCTGGGGGTAGCCGCCCGTCGTCTGGTGCTCCACGAACGAAAGGATGGGCTGGCCGTCGGGGGGCACCTGGACCGCCCCCAGCGACACTCCTTCGGTGAGCATCGAGCCCTGGCGCTCTGCAGGAAGCGAAGCCCCGCGCAGCCGCAGCCCCATACGGCTCGAGTCCTCGCTCACGGCGTAGGTCGATGCCAGAAACGCCTCCCACGCCTGCTCCCCGAACCACTCCCACTGCGGCCCGCGAGTCACCCTGAGCTCGCCCCTCCGGAGCAGCTTGCCGGCGAGCTCCCGCGCAAAGCGACGGGTCGCCGCCGTCTGCTCCAACGCGGGGCCGACCGCCAGCGCGTCGTCCTTGCGCAGGGCACGCCCCGCGAGGCCGCCGAGACCCGTGGTCAGATGCGTCGAGCTGCTCCCCAGCACCGGCTCCAGCGCGATTCCCCCCCGCACGGAGAGGTAGCAACGGCTTCCCGAACGGGTGGCGCCGCAGACCAGCGTCTGGCCCTGGCGGACCTCGATCGCCGCCCAGAGCGGGACTCGGTACCCGTCGATTACCGGGTCGAAGTCGGAGCCCGCGAGCGCGATGACTCCGGGTCCGGCGAACGCGAACGTCCCGCCGGCCAGCGTCATCTCGAGCGCCGGGGCGCCATCCGGGTTGCCCACCAGCCAGTTGGCTACGCGCAGGGAGAGGGCATCGCACGCCCCCGACGCCGAGACGCCGATGTGGGCGTGCCCGGGACGGCCGAGGTCCTGGACCGTGGTCTGAAAGCCCGGCTCGATTACGCGTATCTGCCCGCCCTCGGGCCTGACCTCCGCAGCCACACTCTCCCCCTCGCCCGCCACGCGTCGGTACTCCTCCTCCCCGATCGCGACGAACCGCACCCGATCCCCGAGGGCCAGCAGCGCCGGCTGCGTCCTGCCCGCATCGAACAGCCCGAGCGGCGTGCGGCCGAT
>JALHTD010000067.1 GCA_022865555.1 Thermoanaerobaculaceae bacterium
GAACCACGAGGGTCCGCGCGGCGAGCGGCACTACTCGGTCGCACGCGAAGGCGGGTCGGCGGGCTGCGGTCGATGCGCAGCCCGAGCGACCGCTCTCAGCCCGCGGGGCAAGAAAAAGCCTCACGCAGTGAAACAGAAAAATGGGCCGCACACCCGCCGGGCAAGAAAGAAGCTTCACGCAGTGAGAAGGAAAACTCCTGTCAGGGCAGGCGGCGCCGGGGTTGCCAGGAGCGCAGGCGTGCGAGGGTCTCGCTCACGATGACGTTGCCATCGCCGGGCGGAATCTCGAGGACGACCGGCAGCGAGGCGCAGCGCGCGTCCGCGAGCAGCCTGCGGAAGAACGCCTCGCCAAGCCGTCCCTCTCCCGGAGGGGCGTGTCGGTCGCGACGCGAGCCAAGCTCGACGAGGGTGTCGTTACCGTGGAGCAGGTGCGGGACCTCCCTGCCCCAGCGCTCCGAGAGCTCGCCGAGGGCGCGCTCCCAGCCGTCTCCCAGAAGGTCGTAGCCGGCGCCCCACAGATGAGCAGTGTCCAGACATGTTCCGACGCGGTGGCGGACCCGACGCTCCACCAGCCGAGCGAGCTCGCGGGGTGTGCGGCCGATCTGGCCGCCGGCCCCCGCAGTCCCCTCGACCAGCAGCATCGCCGCCCGCGCCCCGGCGCGCTCGACCGCCTCGGTGATCGCCGCTCGGCAGCGTGCCTCCGCCTCGCCCCGGTTCCCCTCGCCGGCCGACCCGGGGTGCAGCACGACGCCGGCGAGGCCGAGGCGGCCCGCGCGCCGCAGCTCTTCGACGAGCACCGCGACGGACCGGCTTCGCAGCGTCTCGTCCGCGCTCGCCAGGTTGAGGAGGTAGGGCGCGTGGGCGAAGCACCGCCCCACGAGCCCCGCCTCGCGCGCCGCCGAGCGGAACCGGGCCACTTCCGGCTGCGCGAGCGGCGGCGCGGCCCAGCGCCCGGGCGCCCGCAGGAAAACCTGCAGCGCTTCGCAGCCGGCCCCGACGGCGGCCGAGACGGCGCGCGAGACGCCGCCGGCGGCGGACAGGTGCGCTCCGAGAAACGGCATGGCGCGGATATGCTACCATCACCGCACGATGGGAGCGGGCCATTTGCTGCGCTGGCTGGCAGCGGCCGTGGGTTTTGCGGTGGGCTGCGGCGTCGCCGTGTGGGCCGTGCTCTGGGTGAGCGTGCGCTCGACGGCGGTGCACGTGCCCAACGTGGCCGGGATCGAAAGCGCCCACGCCGCGGCGGTGATCGCCAATGCAGGGCTGGTCGCCCGCGTACAGCAGGGGGTGTTCGACCCGCAGGTGACCGTAGGCCGGGTCGCGGTGCAGCGCCCGCCGGCAGGCTTCGAGCTCAAGCGCGGCGGCACGGTGCTGCTCTACCCTTCGCTGGGGGAGGCAGTCCAGAAGGTCGTGGACCTGACCGGCATGCCTCTCTCGCTGGCCGAGGCCGAACTGGAGTCCGAGCGGCTCACGACCGATCGCAGGTGTGAGGTCGAGGGGCAGGCGGACGCGGTGGTGGTGCTCGCACAGGAGCCCGCGCCCGGCACCCTTGTCGCCCCGGCCTCGGCGGTCACGCTGCTGGTGAACGGCAGACCTCGGGAGAAGCGCTACGTGATGCCTGAGTTCGTGGGTGCCGCGGAGGTAGACGCCACGCGTGTCATTCGCAACCTGGGCTTTCAGCTCGCCACCGTGCAGCCCGTTTCCTACCCTGGCGTGGCGGCCGGGACGGTGCTTCGGCAGGACCCCCCGGTCGGAGGGCCGGTGGCGCAGGCCGCCGTGGTCGGACTCTGGGTTTCCCGATGAGCCGCGTCAAGATCGCCCCATCGCTACTGGCGTGTGATCTGGCTCACATCGCGGAAGAGGTCCGCTCGGTCGAGGCCGCCGGGGCCGACCTTCTGCACTTCGATGTGATGGACGGCCACTTCGTCCCCAACCTCACCTTTGGACCGGGGCTGTGCGCGGCGGTGCGCCGCCTGACCCGTTTGCCCCTCGACGTGCACCTCATGGTGACGAAGCCGGACTCCCTGGTCGAGCCGTTCATCGAGGCCGGGGCGAACCGGATCTCGGTCCATGTCGAGGCCGTCACCCACCTGCACCACAGCTTGACTCGCATCCGCGAGCTCGGCGCCCAGCCGGGCGTGGCCCTCAACCCCGCCACGCCTGCATCGGCGCTGGACGAGGTCTGGCCTCTTGTGGACTTCGTTCTCATCATGTCGGTGAACCCCGGCTTCGGTGGCCAGCACCTCATTCCCGAGACGCTCGACAAGATCGCGAGGATCCGGTCGGACCGCGACCATCGCGGGGCCCGCGCGGAGCTTCTCGTGGATGGCGGCGTGGAGCCGGGAAACGCAGAAGCGCTGAGATCGCTTGGGGTGGACGTGCTGGTGGCCGGCACTGCGGTCTTCCGTGCCGCCGACCGGCGCCGCGCCATCGCCGCGCTGCGGGGGGATGAGCAGGAATGAGGCGCGCCTTCGTCGTGGCGGCGGTGCTGCTGTTTGCGGCCTGCGCAAGCAACAAGAACGCCGACCAGGGGTTCCTCGCCGAGGTGGGCTCCCTGTCCAAGGAGCAGGTGATGGAGCGTGGGGATGCCCTCGCTGCCAAGAAGAAGTGGGATGACGCCCGCAAGTACTACTCGTTCCTCGCCGACTCCTTCCCCAACGACCCGGCCGGCCGCCGAGCGGCCCTCAAGGTAGCGGACACGTTCTACGCCGCCCAGGATCCCGAGAGCCTGACCGAGGCGCAGCTGCGCTACAGAGACTTCGCCAACCGCTTCCCCAACGACCCCAACCGCGCGTACGCCCTCCTGATGCTGGGAAAGGTGAGCTACTCACAGCGGAAGGGCCCCCAGCGCGATCTCACGCCGGTGCGGGAAGCGGCGGACAACCTCAAGCAGTTGGTCCAGCTCTTCCCAAATTCCCCGTACACCAAAGAGGGGCGAGAGCTACTTGCAGAGTGCCTCGAGGACCTCGCCCAGCATGAGTATCAGATCGCAAAGCACTATGCCAACATCGGGGCCTGGCAGGGCGCCAGGCAGCGCCTCGACTACCTGTTGGCCAACTACCCCGATACTGCAGCGGCAAAAGCGGCTGCTCCACTGATAGAAACAGTGGAGGAACAGTTCAGAGGCCCCACTGCACCCCCTCCCACACCGGCGCCACCGAAGAAATCAGCAGACCAGCATTGACGAACAAGCGACGGATAGGCTATTTTAGTGCTGGAGTTGCTACCAGCATGCGAAACGGGAGGGCTGCCATGGGCCGCGCAACGTTCGCCATTCTGGCTGTGCTGTGCTTTTCCTGGGCCGGGGCGGAGCAAGCAGTCAATCCTCCCCCACGCCCGCTCCACAAGGTGAACGATCACTGGACCCCCTACGATCCACCGAAGGAGTTCCCCCCGGACGCCCAGGTCTACATCATCGTAAAGGGCGACACGCTGTGGGACCTCGCGAAAAAGTTCCTGGGCAACCCGTACCTCTGGCCGCAGATCTGGGAGCAGAACAAGTACATCCGTGACGCGCACTGGATCTACCCGGGCGACCCGCTGATCGTGGGTGTCAAGGC
>JALHTD010000068.1 GCA_022865555.1 Thermoanaerobaculaceae bacterium
AGTCCTCAGCACCCGTAGGCCCATGCGGCTCACGGTCTCGTCGAGGCGCTTCGAGAAGATGCTGTCGCGGTCGTGGATGAGGAAGCGCCAGCGGTGGTCGCAGGATATGGCCTGGCGGAGTTGCTGGAGCGTCCGCTCGGCGGTCGGGTGCGCGGTGACGTTGCAGTGGAGGATCCTTCGGTTCCCGATCTCCATCATCACGAACACGTAGAGCACGCGGAACGTGGCCGTGACCGAGACGAAGAGGTCGCAAGCGACGATCGCCTCGGCATGGTTGCGCACGAATGTCGCCCAGCGCTGGTCGCCCCGGCCTCGGAGTCCGTATCCTCCTGGATCCTTCGGCATGTACCTGCGCACCGTCCGCGGCGAGACGCGGAGGCCGAGCTTGAGGGACAGCTCCCCGGCGATGCGCCCCTCGCCCCAGGTGGGGTTGTCGCGGGCCATTTCGGCGATAAGGGTGCGGAGGCTCTCCGGGAGCGGCGGCCGCCCGACCCGCCTCGACTTCCAGCGCCACAAGAGCCGAAACCCGGCGCGATGCCAGCGCAGCAACGTCTCCGGTTTGACCACCACGAGAGCGTCCCTCCAGGCAAACCAGCGAGCGAGAAACACGAGGGTGATTCGTGTGGCACGCCGTGCGCGGCGCGGCCTGGTCTTGCGGTCCTGGAGGAGTGCGAGCTGCTTGCGCAGGAAGAGGTTCTCGGCGGCCAGTTGAGCTCGGCCTCGTGAGCCGACGACGCGCCAGCAGATGAGGTCGATGACCAAGCGGACCAGCGTCTCGAGGAGAAGTAGCAAGGACCTTGTCACACACCCTCCAGGGCGCACAGGTCGTGTAGGATCGCAGAAGCGTTTGCCCCGTGGAAGGTGACGTGGGCGTTGGTGCGGTTTTGATTGGTTGGACCCCGTCGCGATGGTGTGCGGCCGGGGAGCCTGGGCGGGACCTACTCGCTCTCAAAGTGGCTTCGCGGAAGGCGCGATTGCCGGATGATGCTCAACAGGGTGCCGGTCTTGAGCTCTTTGTGATCCGGTACCGGGACGGTCACGGTCGAACCGGCTGCTCGGCTCTGCATCACAATGTGGCTGCCGCGCTGCCTCACCTCGACAAATCCATGTTCCGCGAGAAGAGCGCAGACCTCGCGGCCGGACAGCGTACGCAACTTACCCAACGGCGACTTCGATCCGTGTCACGAAGACGTCGCTGTGAAGCCGCGTGCTGATCTCGGCAGGGTCCGCCGTTTCGAAGAAGAGTTGCAGCGCCTCGGTGAGGTTGGCTCGTGCCTCCTCGACCGTTCGGCCCTGGCTCGCAATGTCGACCTCCGGGCAGAGGGCAACAAAGCCGTCCCCCTCGCGTTCGATGATGGCGGTGAGCTGAAGTTTGCGCTCCATGAATGCATTCTACGCCACTTTCGACGCCTATGGCCGCACCACCAAGACCGAGACCGAATGCCCCGCGCCCGAACTCAGGGAGTACACGTTCGGCCAAGACCGCCGCGGGACAGACGGCGGGGGTTTGCTGGAGGTCATCACCACCGGAGGTTCCTCGGGCTACACCGAGACCCTGACCCACATAGGTACCAGGTAACACCATCTCACCTTGTTGTCGTAGAATGACCCAGCTCTGCGCAATCGGGA
>JALHTD010000069.1 GCA_022865555.1 Thermoanaerobaculaceae bacterium
GGCGAAGATCGAGCCGATCGACAAGCTCGCCGAAGTGTACCGTCGGCTCGCCGCCGCCGAGGAGGCGCACATCGCCTTCTGGGAGAAGAAGCTGCGCGATGCGGGCGCGAGGGTACCGGCCCGCCGGCCGAGCCTGCGCGCGCGGGTGACGGCGTGGCTGGCCCGGCGCTTCGGCACGCAGTCCGTGATTCCGGCACTCGCGATGAAGGAGCAGGCGGGCCGCCACGGCTACGACGACCAGCCCGACGCCATCGCGGCCAACCTCCCAGCCGTGGAGCACTCGCACGCCAGGCTGCTCTCCACGATCTCCCGCGGGCCCGCCTCCGGCATGGAGGGGGGGTTGCTGGCGCGCCTGGAGGGCCGCCACCGTGCCGTGGGCGGCAACGCCCTGCGTGCGGCGGTGCTGGGCGCCAACGACGGGCTGGTCTCGGTCCTCAGCCTGGTGATGGGCGTCGCCGGGGCACACTCGTCCAACTCGGCCATCCTGGTCGCGGGGCTGGCGGGTACGCTCGCGGGCGCGTGCGCAATGGCCATGGGCGAGTGGCTCTCGGTGCAGAGCGCGCGCGAGCTCGCCCAGCGCCAGATTTCCATCGAGCGCGACGAGCTGGCCGAGGCCCCCGAGGAGGAGCAGGAGGAGCTCTCCCTCATCTACCAGGCCAAGGGGCTTCAGAGGGAAGAGGCGGACACGCTGGCCGCCAAGCTCATGGAAGACAAGGAGAATGTCCTGGACACCCTGACCCGCGAGGAGCTGGGGATCGACCCCGAGGAGCTCGGCGGCTCGGCCTGGGAGGCGGCGATCACCTCTTTCTTCCTCTTCTTCGTCGGGGCGATCTCGCCGGTGGCGCCCTTCCTTTTCCTCTCCGGCACGCCCGCGATCGTCATCAGCCTGGCCGCGAGCGGCTTTGCCCTCTTCGTGATCGGTGCGGCCATCACGCTGCTGACCGGCCGCGGCATTCTCTACTCGGGGCTGCGGCAGCTTCTCATCGGAATGGCCGCCGCAGGGGTCACCTTCGGCATCGGCCACCTCATCGGCATCTCGGTAGGGTGAAGCCAAGGGCGTCCGGGCCGAGGCGTTGGATGCTGACGGGCGTGAACCGCCCGCCGAACCGCCGGGTCAGGGCTTCCTGGCGGAACGTGAAGATCCTCCGCAGATCGGGCGCCACGAGCAACCGGTTGGCGAGAGCGCCCCCCGGCGCCGAATAGCGCACCCGGTCTCTCGCCACCGTGAACGACCCGCTCGATTCGAACGTGTGCTCGTGGACCCAGAGCCGGTACGGCCCCCTCCTCTGCTCGTCCACGAACCGGAACGGCGGCTCCCAGGCGCTGATCTCGCTCCGCCACGAGAGCGGAACGCCGCGCAAGCGAAGCCGGTAGTCGACGAGCGTCCCGGCCGCCATCCGGATCGGCTCGGGGGTGAGGACCTCGAAGCGCAGCCAGGGCGGCGTGATCGCCTGGAGGTTGCGCGCCTCCGCAAAGAACGCGAACACCTCGGGGAGCGACCTCTCCAGCACGCTCTCCGCCGTCAGCTCAAACGTTGCCATCCCCCCACAAACCGACATGGCATGCGGGGTGTTCCCGGCGGCAACGCCGTGAGCGCACCGGCTTGACGGTTTGTCGCGGTCGAGAATAGGCTCAGATGGAGTGACCAAGGGGAGGGAGCCATGAAAGGCGTGATTCTCGTCGTCCTGATCGCGGCCGCGGCGCTTCTGGCATACAACTACGTCCACACCGGGAAGCTCACGCTCGTCCCCTCCTCGCTCTCGAAGGCGGAGCAGCAGCTGCAGCGCCTGGAGCAGCGCCTGGACAGCGCGCGCCGGCAGTTCCACGCGGCCGGCCGCGCGGCCGGGGTCGCCGGCGTCGACACCTCGGCGGACGCGGAGGCCGCACGCCGGGAGGTGGAGCGCGTCGAGGCGGATCTCAAGGCCCTGCGCGAGCAGATCGAGGAGGCCGACAAGCTGAAGGCCGAAGAGCTGATGGACGAAATCCAGGAGTTCAAGAAAGAGCTGCGGTAAGAAGATAGTTAAGAGTTAAGAGTTGAGAGTTAAGAGTTGAGAGTTGAGAGGCAAGAAGCAAGAGGCAAGGCCAAGAGACAGCGCGCGGAGGTAGGAGCCAAGAAAACAGTCAAAAGCCCAGAATCTTCCGACCCGCTCCGAAAGCGCCGCAGCAAAGGGGGCCGGCGCGGCGGCGTTCGACGAAGGCACGCTAGACTCCTTTCATGGCCTCGGTCGCTCTGATCGTGCTGGCGGTGATGCTGGCCCTGGCCCTGGTCCGAAAGCGCACGGCCTGGGCCCGGTGGCGGGTGGTTTCGGGGTGGCTCGCCGTGGCAGCGCTGCTGGCGCTCGCCGTGGCGCTCTCGCCCGGGAGTTACGAGCTGCGCAAGTTCGTCGGGCTCTGCCTCATGCCCGCCGGGCTCGTCTGGCTCGGCCTGCTCGCCCTCGCACGCGTCCTCGATCAGCGGGCGGCGCGCCCTCTCGCCGTCGCGGCCCTCGCCCTGTGGCTGCTCTACACGCTGGCAGGCAACGTCTGGTTCGGGAGCGCCGTGCAGGCGTGGCTTCAGCGTGGCTACGGGACCCTCGACCCGTTCGGCCAGGGACGGTTCGATGCGGTGCTGGTCCTGGGCGGCGGGGTCGAGGTCAGCGGCGAAGGCGCACCGGCGCTCACCGCCGCCGGAGACCGGGTGGTGCTTGCGGCTCGACTCTACCGCGCCGGCAGGACACCGGTGCTGGTGGCCTCGGGGCCCTACCTCCCCCTCGCCGGAGGCCGGGCCATCAGCACCGCGGCCGCCACCGCCCTCATCTGGCGGCAGCTGGGCGTGCCGGAGGAGAGCATCGTGCTCCTGGATGGGCCCCGCACCACGACCGACGAGGTGCTGGCCCTGAAGACAGCGGCGGCCGAGAGAGGCTGGCACCGCGTCGGGCTGTTGACCTCGGCGTGGCACTTGCGGCGGGCGATGGGGCTGTGCGGCCGATACGGCGTCGAGGCGACGCCGCTTCCTTCCGACGTGGTCCGGCTGCCGCGCGCGCAGCTGCGGTTGGTGGTGCCGCAGGAGCTCGGTTTCTCCCGGGTTCAGATGGCTTGCTGGGAGGTCCTCGGCGCGTTCGCCGGACGCTAGAATCGGGGCGTGGGCGAGAGCGGGCGCGTGCGGCGCATCCTGCACTGCGACATGGACTGTTACTTCGCCGCGGTCCACACGCGTGACGACCCCTCCCTCGCGGGCAAGCCGGTGGTGGTCGGCGGCGACCCGGCATCGCGGGGCGTGGTGGCCTCGGCCAACTACGAGGCGCGCCGCTACGGGATCCACTCCGCGATGCCCGCCTCGCGGGCAAGGCGCCTGTGCCCGCAGGCGATCTTCCTCTCGCCGGATTTCCCGCGCTACCGCCGCGAGTCGGACAGGATCTTCGCCATCTACAGGGAGCTCACGCCCGAGGTAGAGACCGCTTCCCTCGACGAGGCGTATCTGGACGTCACCGAACATCTGGAGGCGTTCGGCACCGCGACCGCCGTCGCCAAGGAGATCCGCAGGCGTGTTCGCGAGGAGCGCGGCCTCACGGTCTCGGTCGGGGTCGGGCCCAACTGCCTGGTGGCCAAGATCGCATCCGACGCCTGCAAACCCGACGGGCTGAAGGTCGTGCCGCCCGAGCGGGTGCAGGCTTTCCTGGACCCGCTCCCCGTGCGCCGCCTGCACGGCGTCGGGCCCGCAACCGAACGGGCGCTCGCCGCGATGGGCATCGCCACCGTCGCGGAGCTTTGTGCACGACCGATGGAGGCGCTGCTCGCCCGTTTCCGCAGTCACGGCCGCACCCTCTACGAGTACGCCCGGGGCATCGACGAGCGACCCGTCGAGACCCAACACGAGCGCAAGAGCCTCGGCACCGAGAACACCTACCGCGAGGACCTCGCCCACATCGAGGCGATGGACGAACAGCTCGAGGCGATGGCAGAGGAGGTCGGGGACGGCCTGACCAGGCGGGAGCTCGCCGCCTGCACGATCACCGTCAAGGTGCGCTACCCCGACTTCACCACCGTGACGCGCTCGCGCACCTTCGCGATCCCGACCACCAACGCGAAGCGCATCGGCGCCGCCGCGAAGACCCTGCTGCGCCGCACCGAGGCCGGCCGGAGAAAGGTGCGCCTGCTCGGCGTCTCGGCCTCCACCCTGGTGCCGGGCACGATGCGGCAGCTCGAGCTGTTCGACGACGGCTAGGAACTGGCGAGGTGTTCCACCACGGCTGCGATGTATGATCCCACCACAAACGGAGGCTGCCGTGTTCATCGGTCACTTCGCGGTAGGTTTCGGCGCCAAGAAGCTCGCGCCGCGGGTCTCGCTGGGGACATTGATCCTGGCGGTGGAGTTCGTGGACTTTCTCTTCCCGCTCTTCGTCCTGCTCGGCCTCGAGGCCCTGCGTGTCGACCCCGGAAACACCAAGGTTGTGCCCTTCGACTTCTTCCGCTACCCGTTCACCCACAGCCTGGCGACCGGGATCGGCTGGGGTCTCCTGCTCGGGCTCGCGTACTTCGCCCTTCGGCGAAACGGGCGCGGTGCGACGGTGGTCGGCCTGGCGGTCGTGAGCCACTGGGTCCTCGACTGGATCACCCACCGCCCCGACATGCCTCTGTGGCCGGGAGGACCGAAGGTCGGGCTGGGCCTCTGGAACTCGGTGGCCGGCACGGTGGCCGTCGAGGGCGCGATGTTCGTCCTGGGCGTGGCGCTCTACTTGACCGTGACGCGCGCCCGCGACCGCATCGGTACGTGGGCGCTCTGGACCCTCGTCGGCTTCCTGGTCCTCCTCTACGCGATGAACATTGCAAGCCCGCCGCCGACGAACGTCGAGAACTTTGCCTGGGTCGGCCTGGCCGGGTGGCTGTTCGTGCCCTGGGGGTACTGGATCGATCGCCACCGGGAGGTCCGGGGCACCCCAACGTGATGCCGTGCGGCCTCATCGCGCCGTGCTGGCCGAGGCGATCAGCGTCATCAAAGCCGCGATGAGAGTCGCCTGCCCCATGATCGCGAGCGCCCTGTAGCGAAGAGCGGCCGCCTCCTCAGGGTCCACCACGGCCTCAGGGCCGGAGTCCATGTCGCGCGCGCCGCGCGCGGCGAGCGCC
>JALHTD010000070.1 GCA_022865555.1 Thermoanaerobaculaceae bacterium
CCAGAGCCGAGATCCCGCCGTCCGCGAACATCAGGCACTGCACGATCAGCACGGCCGAGATGACGATGACGGCGGCACTTGGACCCAGCAGCACGGCCGCTAGCACCGCGCCGATGAGGTGTCCGGACGTGCCGCCCGCCACCGGGAAGTTGATCATCTGGGCTGCAAAGACAAACGCGGCCGCCAGGCCGAGCAGCGGGACACGCCGCGGGGGCAGATGCGCTCGCGCCTGTCGCAGGGCGAGGCCCATCCCCGCTGCCGCCAGCGCCCCCGCCGCCACGGCGGTCTTGGTGTCCAGGAACCCATCAGGGATGTGCATGCACCGTCACCGTCCCGGCTCACGCGGTGCCGCCGTCCCGGCACCCGCACGGGCGAGTGTAGCGTGAACGGCCAGAGGATCACCTCCGTGCGATGCGCCTAGACAACCTCACACGGTCACGCGCCCCGTGAGGACAGCATTGGCGGGGTTCTTCAGCGCGCAGCGAACGGCGGCGAGCAGGCGCCAGAAGGCCGCAAACCCAAGGGGAAAAGCAAGAGCCATTCCGCGAGGGACAACGGGATCAGCGGGCCTGACCGGAGTCGGGGCTGACCATCAGCGAGGTCCCGTCCACCGCCTCGAAGTCGTGGCCGTGGACCTCGTTGAGAAGGCGCAGCTCGTCGTTGTCCCAGCGCTCGTCGGGGACGCCGGAGACGAACCAGCTCGAGCCGTTGTCCGCGAGAATCAGGCCGTAGGTCTTCAACGCGTCGAGGATGACCTGCACCCGCGCCGGGAAGGGTGAGACGTCGAAACCCGCCTTGAGGCGAAAGCGCTGCCCCATCGGCGGGCGGGCCGGGTCGGTGCTGGACGATGCGTAGTGGCGCGCCGGCCAGACGAACGCCTTCTGCGTGCGGCTGGCGGTGAAGCGCACGGCGTGGCGGATCGCCCCGGCGGCGACTTCCTCGTAGCGCACCAGGCCGGGCAGGATCGGCAGGCCGGCGGCGTCGGCGGAGGTCCAGGTCGCGGGACGCAGCGCGTTGGAGCGCAGGTCGAACACCGCGCCCGAACCCGCGCGCCAGCTCCCGTTCGGCTGCGGGTAGGCCGCGTACAGCTCGTAGAGCCTGCAGCGGTCGCGGTCCACGATCAGCACGTGGCGGTCCCCGGTGCTCGCGGGACCGCCCTCCACCGGAGCGTCCGGCGGGACCGGGTAGGGGCCGGGGTCGCTCTCGTCCGCGTACTCGAAGCTGACCGGCACGGGGGGCTGGCTGCCGGGCACCACGGCGAAGGGGATCCCGATCGGTCCCCCGTCCCAGGTGCCGGAGCCGAAGTCCGGGTGCAGGCCGACGTCGGGGCCGATGGTGGCGATGTAGTCGGCGGAGCGGGCGTGCACGGGGAGGCGGTCGATGCGGGCGTTCCAGACGTTGTCGGCCGGAAAGGCGGGGCAGCCCGCGAGGCTCGGCCCGGCCGGCACGCCGGTCCCCGGGCGCAGGTGGCGGCGCACTCGCGGAGGGTCGGACGCCAAGGTGACAAGCGCCCCGGCGGCCGCCACGATCGGCAGCGCCAGCAGCAGCCACCGCCCGATTCCTTCGCGAGGGTTTCCCGTTTTCATCTCACCCGAGCTCCCCTCCATCGTTTGTAGCACCCGCGAGTCCGCACGGCTGTGCTCCCGCTCACCCGCCGGGCACGCGGTGCTCGCGGATCTTGAGAATGACGCAATTTGCGCTCGGCGCTAGAATTGATCCAGGAATCCGAATGGGGGGCGGGCGCGCACGCCCAGGTGTGGCGTGCCGAGCCGGTCTCGTCCCTCCTGGGAGGGCGGTTGGCCACCCCGCTGGAGAGACTCCAGGGCAAGTACGAGATCCTCCAGAAGCTCAACGAGGGGGGGATGGGCGCCGTCTACAAGGTGCGCCACCGCCTCCTCGACGAGATCCGCGTCATCAAGGTCGTGCGCCCTCAGCTGGAAGGTCAGGAAGAACTCCGGGAGCGCTTCTCCCGCGAGGCCCGCATCGCCATCCGCCTCCGCCACCACAACATTGCGCAGCTTTACGACTTCACGATCGACGACGACGGCGTGGCCTTCATCGTGCAGGAGTTCATCGACGGCATCACGCTCGTGGAGCTGCTCGAGCGCATGAACCCGCCGCCGCTCGGGCTGACACTGGAGATCGCGGGCCAGGCGCTCAACGCCCTCGGCTACCTGCACAGGAAGAAGTACGTCCACCGGGACGTCTCCCCCGACAACCTCATGCTCACCCACGACGACGACGGTAGGGCTCTCGTCAAGCTCATCGACCTCGGGATCGCAAAGGCGCTCGCGTCGAAGAGCAGCCTCACGACCGCCGGGGACTTCGTGGGCAAGGTCCGCTACGCCTCGCCCGAGCAGTTTCGCAGCGCCGAAGGCGCCGCCATCGACGCCCGCAGCGACCTCTACTCGCTCGGAATCGTGATGTACGAGCTTCTGACCGGGACGAGCCCGATCAAGGGCGACGCGATCCCCTCGATGATCGCGTCCCACCTCGTCGAGCCCCCGCTCCCCTTCTCCACGGCCGACCCGAAGGGCCGTGTCCCCGCGGAGCTCCGCAAGATCGTCCTCAAGTGCCTGGAAAAACGCCCGGAGGAGCGCTTCGCGAGCGCGGAGGACCTGGGCAGCGAGCTCGCCAAGCTGCACAAGAAGTACCCGTTCGACCCCGACGACCTCGAAAAGGCGCTCACCCTCCCCTCCGACGCCACCGTCCCGATCGTGCGGGTGAAGCCGGGCTCCACCCAGGACCGCCTCGACAAGCACTTCCAGGTGGGCACCACGCCCGCCCCTGGAACATCGGACACCACACCCACGGTCAGCCACCCCGGGGCGCGGCGAAAGACAAGGGGAACGGCCGCCCCTGCGCCGCCACCCGCAAGTCCAGTGACGCCGCACGCCGAGGGTCCGCAGCAGATCACGGTGCTGCTCGCGGGCGCCTCGAGGCTCATCGAGCAGGGGCAGCTCCAGGAGGGGAAGCTGCAGCTCGCGGCGGTGGTTCGCCTCGACCCCGAGAACCAGGAGGCCCTGCGGCTGCTCGGCGAAGTCGAGGCGACGCTCGCGGCCCGGGCGAAGAAGGCACGCTGCACCGCCGCCGAGGGAGAGGTCGAGGCGCACCTGACCGAGGGCCGCCTCGCCGAGGCGCGCGAGCGGCTCAGGGACGCGGTGGCCGAGCTCGGCGACAGCGAGGCGTTCCAGCGGCTGCGCTCACGGATCGAGAGCGCGATCGCCAGGGAGGAGCAGGCGCGGGTGACCGTCCTGCTGGCCGAGGCCAGGGCCGCGGTCGAGCAGTCCCGCTACGACGATGCGATCCCGGCCCTCGAGGAGGCGCTGCGCATCGCGCCTGACGACCTCATGGTGCACCAGATCCTCGCGAGGACGCAGGCCGCCAGGGAGAAGCACGAGGAGGAGCACCGGGCGGCGCGCGGCCTGGCCGCGGCCCTCGCCACCGTGAACGAGTTGCTGGCGAAGCAGGCCTTCAAGCAGGCGCTCGTGCGGCTCGACGCCGCGGTGGCCGAGCTCGGCGACAGGGACGAGCTGCGGGCGGCGCGGGCGCGCGTCGAGGGGGCGCGGGAGGAGCACCGCCGCCGCGAGGTGGTCGCAGACCTGGTGGAGCGCGCCAACGCGCTCGCGGAGGCAAAGGACTTCCCGGGCGCCCTGGAGCTGGTGCAGCAGGCCCGTTCGGTCGGCCTCGCCGACCCGGAGCAGGTGCGGCAGATCGACGAGACCGAAGGCGCCGTGATGCGCCTCGTGGAGGAGGAGCGCCGCCGGGAGGTCGCCGACCTGCTGGAGCGCGCGCTGGCGAAATCCGCCGAGAAGGACTTCCCGGCGGCCCTCGAGCTGCTGCAGAGGGCGCGCGCGGTGGGCGTCGCCGATCCCGACCTGTTGCGGATCACCCGCGAGACCGAGAGCGCGATCAACCGTCAGGAGGAGGAGCAGCGACGTGCCGCGGTGGCCGAGTTGCTGCGCCGGGCCCACGCGTGCGCGGCCAAGAAGGACTTCGTGGGGACCCTCGGGCTGTTGCGGGAGGCCCGCTCGCTCGATGCCGAGGACCACGAGATCGGGCGCCTCATCACCGAGACAGAGGCCGCGATCGAGCGTCAGGAGGAGGAGCGCCGGCGCCGGCAAAAGCTCACCGCGGCGGCGGCACAGGTCGAGGGGTTCCTGGAGAAGGGGGCGCTCCACGAGGCCGAGCGGGCCCTGGCAGTGGCGGAGAAGCTGTTCCCCGGGGACCCCACCTTCGCGACGCTGCGGTTGCGCACCGAGGCCCTGGAGGAGCAGCGGCGCGAGGATGCTCTCGCGAAGCTGCGCCACGACGCCGAGGCGCTGATCGGGTCGGGGAAGCACGAGCAAGCGATCAAGCTCCTCCAGGAGGCCGCTGCGGCCGACCCGGACAACCGCAAGCTGGCCCGCCTGCTTGAGGAGACCCGCTGGCGCGCGGCCGAGGCCGCCATCGAGACGAGCCTGAAGCGCGGCGATCTCCGCGAGGCCGAGCGCGCCCTCGCGCTGGCCGAGCGCCTGTACGGCCTGCACAAGAGCCTGCGCGCGCTCCGTCAGCGCCTCGAGGAGATGCAGGCGGCGGACTCCGGCCCCGAGATGCCCTGACGGCCGTCAGCGACCCACGGTCAACGCGAGCAGGAGCTGGCCCAGGTAGTAGGCGGGCAGCCCCCAGGCGCGGCTGCCGAACGCCTTGGTGACGAGACGGTCCCGCGCCACCGCGAGGTCCGAGAGGTAGAAGAGGATCGCGCCCGCCGCAAGGAACCACGGACCCCGGCCAACCACCGTGACGGCCACGGCGCCCCAGACCATCACCGTGATCACCGCCACGTAGGCCAGCACCGGGACGCGCAGCCGCCCCAGGTGCGGTGAGAGCCACGCTGCGGCCACGGTGCTGACCACCAGCGGCGGCAGCGCCCAGACGATCGGCCAGGACCGGGGCAGCAGCAGCACGGAGAACGCGACGACGTACGCGAGGTGCCCCAGCAGGAAGCTCACCAGGCCGGGAACGAAGCCGCGGCGGAGCATCAGCAGCAGATCGCCGGCGAAGCAGAGCAGCAGCGCCAGGAGCACCCAGGCGTCGTAGCCGTGCCCCGGTTCGAACCGGCTCACGCCCACGAGCACAAACGCGAGCGAGGCTGCCGGCTTTGCGACGAGCACGAGGTCCCGACGGCCTTTCATCTCCACCCTCACCAGCACGGCGACCGCCGCGGCCATGATCACGGAGAGAGCGATCACCGTCACCGCCGCACCTCGCTCAAGTCCCGGCCAGACACATGCCGCCGGGTCGAGCGCCACCGAGGAGCGAGTTGTCCTTCACCACCGGCGTGCCACGAAGGAGCACGTGACGGACGTCGAGCGTGGTGGTCCTGCCGGGGTAGGTCTCGTGACAGTCGGCGAGGCTCGAGATGACCGCCCGCTCGGGGCCGCCCGGGTTCAGGATCACAATATCCGCGTCGGAGCCGACCGCGATCGTCCCCTTGCGAGGGTAAAGGCCCAGAAGCTTCGCCGGGTTGGCGGCCAGCCGCGTCGCGAGCTCCGGCAGCGACAGGCCGTGCCTCTTCACCAGCGCCTCGTGCACCAGCGGCACCAGAGCACCGAGGCCGGCCAGGCCTTTGGGGACGTTGCGGAAGTCGTCGCGGTGCCTGTCCTTGTCCTCCCTCGTGAACGGGCAGTGGTCGGTTGCGTAGAGGTCGAACGCGCCGGCCACCGCGGCGGCTTCCAGCCGAGCCCGCGTTACGGCGGCACGCAGCGGCGGGGTGCAAAGCAAACGGTGGCCGCCTTCACCCGCCAGCGCCGAGTCGTCCAGCAGCAGGTAGTGGGGCGCGGTCTCGCACGAGACACGGCACCGCCCACGGGCACCGCCAATCAGCGCGATGCCCTCTGCGGTCGAGACGTGCACGATGTGGACCTCACAGCCGGTCCTCTCGGCGACCTCGAGGACCCTCTCGATCGCGACGATCTCCGCCCGCTCGGGCCGAAGCACGGAATGCCCGCGGGCGTCCGCCGGCTCCACGCGGGATTCGGCAACGGCTGCGAGCGTCGCATCATCCTCGCAGTGCACCAGCAGGCGCGCGCCCAGCCCCGCGAGGTGCGCCATCACCTCGCCCAGCCTCTCGTAGTCGGTGAAGAGGCCGGCCCCCGGGTACGTGGTGTAGACCTTGAAGGTGGCAAAGCCGCGGGAGACCAGCGCCTCCACCTCGCGCCAGTCCCAGGGCCA
>JALHTD010000071.1 GCA_022865555.1 Thermoanaerobaculaceae bacterium
AGGACCTCAACAGTCTGGCTTTCTCGATAGCATCGGTTTCGAGCCCGGCACGCGCTTTGCTGCTATCGTGAGCAGAGGGAGGGCGCCATGCGACCGAGGGCTCTCACCGTCCTGCTGGTTGTGTTCGCTCTCGCGGTGGCGGTTCCCGCCGCCGGCAACGCAGGTTCTGGCCACGCCCCTGGTCACGGGGGAGGCTACGGTCACCCGCCGGGTCACGGGGGAGGCTACTACTACCCCCACGGCTATTGGGGCGTGAACGTCGGTTGGGGAGGGTGGGGTTGGGGTCCGGGCTGGGGCTCGTGGGGCTGGGGCCCAGGCTGGGGTTGGGGTGGGTGGGGGTGGGGTGCTCCGGTGGTCTACCAGCAGGCGCCCGGAGCCGTTGCGGCCCCCGATCTTACCGCCTTGGACACCGACGTGGAACCGGAGAACGCCAGGGTCATCCTCGACGGTGGGCTGATCGGGGTCGCGGACGACTTCGACGGCAACGTGGACTACCTCTACCTGAAGCCCGGACACTACACCGTCGAGTTCCAGCTTCAGGGCTACCGCGGGGAGAAAATCGAGATCGACGCCCAGGCGGGAAGCTACTTCCCGATCAAGCTCAAGCTGGAGAGGATCAAGGGTGAGAAGGCGGCGCCATGGTACGACCGCCCCGAGGGGATGCCGGTGGGCCGGGTGTTCGGCCCGAAGGCCGCCCCCCTGCAGCAGGCGCCCAAACCGGGCCCTGACCCGAGCCTGCGCCCCGAACTCGGTGGACCCGAGCGATCGGGGGGCATGGGCGCGCAAAAGCCCGGTGGGGCCGCGCTGGATCTTCGTATAACTCCTTCCAATGCTGCAGTTTACATCGATGGTGTCCTGGTGGGGACCGGCGAGGAGCTGGGGCGCCTGGAGCGCGGTCTGGCGGTGGCGCCCGGCAAGCACCGCGTCGAGGTGCTCGCCCCCGGCCGTGCGTCGAAAATCGTCGAGGTCGAGCTCAAAGAAGGCGAGCGCCAGCAGATAGTTGTGGAGCTTGACGGCGGGGCTGGACAACCATAGTGGTGAGTGATATCGTATATTCAGCAGCAAGACAAAAGGGAGGCGGCGGTCAAGCAACCACTCTTGCAAACCAGCCAAAGAAAGAGCCTATCTAACGTGACCTTTCTAGACTTTCCCGCCTGTAAAGGCCAACCAAAACTGACTTGAACTACCGACCTCCCGCTTCTACCGAGCCACCGGACCTCCGGTGGCTTTCTTCTTGCCACCTCGAACCGGCCGTTGCGCCCCGGGTCTAGCGGGTGCCCCGCCCCACCGCGGCCCGCGCGAGCGTCCCGACCAGCACGCCTTCCAGATCGAGGTGGAGCAAGGCGGAGCGGTCCTCGGCCGTCAGGAGCGCGGCGGCGGCGTCCAGGAACTCTTCTGCTGACTCGCGGTCGGCCCGTGCCGCCAGCTGGAGGAGCGCAGCGCTGAGGAGCATGGTCCCCGCCGGCGCCTGCCGCACCGCGGCCCCTGCACGTAGGATCGCGAGGCCGTCGGCCCCGAGGGCTGCGGTGATCAGCGCCTTGAGCCCGCCGACCGCTGCGGGAAAGTCCTCGCCGCTCCGGAGTGCCAACTCGGCGTCACCCTCTGCGGCGGCGAGCAACTCCGCGGCGCGTTCCTCGCTGCACCCCTGGGCGAGGGCGAGAACCGAGAGCAGCTCCTCACGCTCCGGAGCAGGGACCCGGAGCTGCACTGCGCGCGAGACGATGGTCGGAAGCACGCGCGCGGGGTTGCTGGCGAGCAGCAGGAAGCTTGAGTGGGGAGGCGGCTCTTCCAGCGTCTTGAGCAGCGCCGAGGCGGCCTCCGCGTTGAGCGGAGGCGTGTGGCAAGAGCTCAGGACGTACACGCGACGGAGCCCCTCGTACGGGCGCTGTGCGACGTTTTCCACCACCTGGCGTGCCTGCTCGATCGAGATCTCCTCCTTCTTCGGCAGGACATCGATCACCTCCACGTCGGGATGCACCCCACGTCGAACGCGCTCGCACGAGGAGCAGATGCAACCCGGGCCCTGTTGCTGGCGACAGACCAGCGCCGCCGCGAGCTCGACGGCGAGCGCCTCGCGACCCAGGCCAGCGGGGCCGACCAGCATGAGGGTGCCGGGCAGGCTCCTCGCGGCCTGGAGCTCGAGGCAACGGGCGAGCAAGCGCTGCACCCCGCGCCACCGTGCGGGAGCCAGGAAGCTCGCCGGCCAGGGAAGCTGGCTCATGGTCACGGAAGCACCCCCGCCAGTGCGGCGAGGGTGCGCTCGTGCACCTCTTCGGGCGTTCCCCGCGCATCAACGATCGACACCCTCCCGGGCTCGGAGAGCGCGAGCTCCCGATACGCCTCGGCCACCGCACGGTGGAAGGCTAACGCCTCGTCCTCGAAGCGCCGGTTGTCGGGGCCCGTGCTGGGCCGCTCCCTCGCCCTCCCGAGGGCCAGCTCGACGTCGAGATCGAACACCAGCGTGCGGTCGGGGACGATCCCGGCGCATGCGAGCTCGTTGAGCCGCTGAACCGTAGTGCGAGGCAGGCGTCGAGCTCCCCCCTGGTAGGCGAGAGAGGAGTCGGCGAAGCGGTCGGAGAGGACGAACTTCCCACTCTCGAGCGCCGGAGCGATCACGCTGGCCACGAGCTGCGCGCGGGCCGCCTCCAAGAGGAAAAGCTCGACCAGGGGTATCGGCGTGAGCCTTGGGTCCAGGAGCACGTCGCGGACCTGCTCCCCCAGAGGCGTTCCCCCGGGCTCGCGGGTGGTGACCACCGTCACCCCGCGGTGCTTCAGGTGGCTGGCCAGCAGCAGGAGCTGCGTGGTCTTGCCGCAACCCTCGATCCCTTCGAACGTGATGAACCGGCCGCGCGTCACGGCGCAATTCTAGCCTGGAACAGGGCCGGTCTCCCGGCTGAACCCCTTTCAGCCCGCCCGCGTAGTATCGTTGTGCCAGACATGAGCCGCGGACGCTCTCCAGGCCTGGTTTCTCTCCTGACCTTCGGCGTGGCCGGCTTCCTTGTGGCATGCCTGTCGATCCTGGACATGTTCCTGCCGCGGCCCTACGACGGCGTGATCCTGGACCCCGACCGCAGCGAGATCGTGGTGCGGGCCCTGGCGCCTGGGTCCGGCGCCGCCTTGGCCGGTGTGCAGCCCGGGGACCGCATCGCGGGTGTCGGGCGCGAGGTCGTCCGGTCCGCTTCCGAGGTGGCTCAGGTTCTGCAGAGCCACAGCATCGGCGAGCGGGTGCCCTACCTGCTCGAGCGCAGCGGAACCCTGGTCGAGGTAGTGGTCGAGCTGGGCCCGAGGCAGCTGGGGACGACCTCGTACCTCTACGCCTGCTTCTCGGGTTTCCTGTTCTTCTTCATCGGCCTCTACGTGTTGCTGCAGAGACTCGAGGAGTCCCGGGGCGGGCCGAGCCGCGTGTTCTTCGCGCTCTGCACGCTTTTCCTGCTGTTCCTTGTCTGTCGGCTGCGTCCCGCGTCCTACTCGTGGGTGGACGGCGTCGTGCTCACCACCGGCACGCTGTCGCTCCTGGTCCTGCCGGCAGCGTTCCTCCACTTCTTCCTCGTCTTCCCGAGAAGGCTGAAGCTCACGCTCGTGAGTCCCACCGAGCCGTGGGAGGGATCCGGGGGACGGCTGCTGCGGGGGGTCGAGCGTTTCGTCAACGAGTCGCCCAACCTCTTCCGAGTGCTGTACCTGCTTCCGCCGCTGTTCTACGTGCTCACTCTGCTGCTGGGGTCGCTGTTCGCCGTCCGGATACGGCTGGTCTCGGGGGCGCCCATCTCGAGCTGGGTCTTGATGGGCGACTACCTCGTGCTCGGGCTGCTGGCACTGCTGGGCTCGCTGCTGCGCGCCCAGGAGGGTCGGGAGCGGCGCCAGATCGCCACGGTGTTCATCGGTACGGTCGTGGGCATCACTCCCTTCCTGGTGTTCGGCGTCGTGCTTCCCTCGCTGCTGCGGACCGACCGCTACCTGTTCTGGGGGGTGGTGCCGCTTGCGCTCGTGCCGCTGACCTTCGCCTACGCCATCGTCCGCTTCCACTTCTTCGACATCAACGTCATCGTCCGCAAGTCGGTGCTCTACACGCTGGCGACCGCCGTCGTGGCCGGCATCTATGGCCTCGGAATCGCCGCCTCCACTCTGCTCTTCTCCGGGTCGTCACCCTACTTCCCACTGCTGCTCGCGCTCGCGATCCTAGCCATCTTCGACCCCCTCCGCCGGCGCCTGCAGGGACCGGTGGACCGCTTCTTCTTCCGTGAGGTCTACGACGCCCGGCGGGCGGTAGAAGAGGTGAGCGTGGGTGTGGTGCGCGAGTTCTCGATCGAGGGGCTGGAGGCGCTGCTCGCGACCCGGCTGTCGGAGATCATGCACCTGGAGTGGGCCGCCCTCTACGTCAGGGAAGGAAAGGTTCTGGTTTCCCAAACCGCCCCGCCGCCGCTGCCGCGCGAGCTCCCGGCCCGGCTCCTGCTGGTGGAGGAGCTGACGCGCCAGGACGAGCCGGTTCGGCCCGGGGTGCTCGAGCCGCTCAAGGCGCTCGACTCGGAGTCGAGGAAGGTCCTCGAGGAGTTCGGAGGTGCCGGCCTTCGCCTGTTTGTTCCGCTGCGCACCCGCGGGCAGCTCCACGCGGTGCTGGCCCTCGGCCCCAAGCGCTCCGAGGAGGAGTTCGGCAGCGACGATCTCCAGCTCGTGCGCACCCTGGCCAATCAGGGGGCCGTGGCGCTCGAAAACGCTCGCCTCCTGCGGGAGCGCACCCGCCAGCTGGAGCTCGAGAAGGAGCTGGAGATCGCGCGGCGGGTGCAGTTCGCGCTCATTCCCCTACACCTTCCGTCCCCACCCGGCTGGCAGGTGGCGGCGAGCTGCGTCCCTGCGCGTCAGGTTGGCGGCGACTTCTACGATGCCCTCACCGATGGCGACGGCGGGTCGGTAGCCCTGGTCGTCGGGGACGTGTCCGGGAAGTCGGTCTCGGGAGCGATGCTCATGGTGGCGGCGCGGGAGGTGCTGCACACAGCCGCTCTTGGCGGCGCGTCACCAGAGCGCCTGCTCGAGGTTGCAAACCAGAGGCTCTACTCGCCTCAGCACCGGCTGTTCGTGGCCCTTGCGTATCTGCTCCTGCGGCCGCGGGGTACGGGCCTCTACGCGCTGGCGGGACAGCCGACGCCGCTGGTGCGGCGGAAGCATGGGAGGGTGGAGGAGCTGCCGGCGCCCGCGAACCGTCTGCCGATCGGCGCGCTCCGTGGAGTGCACTGGGACGTGCTGCCGCTCTCGTTGGAGCCGGGCGAGCTCGTGCTGGTCTATTCCGACGGCGTCACCGACGCCCGCGACGCCGCAGGCGAACCGTTCGGGGACGAGCGGTTGAAGCAGGTGCTGGCCGACGTGGACGGCGAGCCGCGCGTCGTGGTGGACGAGGTCATGCGGGCGGTGGAGGCCTTCACCGCCGGCGGAGAGCCCTACGACGACATCACGCTGGTGGCGGTGCGCTGGGTGGGGGAGCGGTGACGGCGAGCACCCGCGAGGGCTGGCGCCGCGCCCGGCTCGAGACCATCCTCGACCTCTCACTGGCCCTGGCTGGGCCCCGCCGCGAGGGGGAGGTCGTCGAGGAGTTGGTCCAGCGCGCAGTTGGGCTCCTGGACGCCCGCGCCGGGATCGCGATCTCGCTCCTGCCCTCACTGGAACCCGCGACGGTGGTGAGCGTGGGCTGGCCGGTGGAAACGGGGAGCGCGGCCCGCCTCGTCTCCTCGCCCGCCCTGCACGCCGTCCGCGAAGGCACCGTGACCCGCACGGCAGGCGAGTCGCTCGGGGTGCCGTTCTCCGAGGTGCTGGTGGCGCCGTGCCTCTGGCGGGAAGAGCTCATGGGCGTGGTTGCCGTGGCGGACAAGGAGGCGCGCCAGGGGCAGGCGCGGTTCGACGACGAGGACGTGACCTTCCTGCGCTCCCTGGCGCTGCTGGCCGCGCCGGCGATCGCCTCCGGCCGCATGTTGGAGGAGGTGCAGCGGCAGAGGCTGCTTCTCGAGGAGGAGAACCGCGCATTGCGAATGGGCGCGGGGGAGGAGGCGGAGCTCGTTGGGCAGGCCGTGGCGTTTCGCCGGGTTCTCGAGCTCGCACGGCGGGTCGCACCCAGTGACGTGACCGTGCTGCTCCGCGGGGAGTCCGGCACCGGCAAGGAGCGGCTCGCTCGCCTGCTGCACTCGCTCTCGCCGCGCCATGCCGGGCCCTTCGTGCCCCTCAACTGCGCCGCGGTCCCCGAGACGCTGCTCGAGGCCGAGCTCTTCGGCATCGAGCGTGGGGTGGCAACCGGCGTGACGGCGCGCCCTGGACGGTTCGAGCTCGCCAACGGTGGCACGCTTTTCCTCGATGAGATCGGCGACCTCACGCCTGTGCTGCAGGCCAAGCTGCTCCGGGTCGTGCAGGATCGGGAGGTGGAGCGGGTGGGCGGTCGGCAGCGTCTCCATGTGGACGTCCGGCTGATCACCGCAACCAACCGCGACCTCGAGGCGATGATGGTGCAAGGGGAGTTCCGTCAGGACCTCTACTACCGGCTGCGCGTGGTGGAGCTCACCATTCCGCCCTTGCGCCAACGCCACGAGGACATCCCGCTCCTGGCGCGACATTTCGTGAGGCTGCACGGCAGGCGTCTCGGGCAGAAGAAGCTATCGCTCTCGAGGGACGCCCTCGAGGTCCTGCTGCAGCACGACTTTCCCGGCAACGTGCGCGAGCTGGAGAACCTGCTCGAGGCGGCCACCGCCCTGGCCTCCGGCGACCGCGTCGAGGCCGAGGACGTGCGGCTGGCGATGGGCGCGGGAACGGCGGCCGCCGACCTCTTCTCCGGCACCCTCGACGAGGTCTTGCGCTCGCACGTCCTGCGCACCTTGGACCGCTGCCAGGGCAGCCGGACCGCTGCGGCGCGCGCCCTCGGCATCGATCGGACCACCCTCTACCGGATGTTGATGCGGTGGAATGCAACAGATGTTGCACATAGCAACACAGGGGAGAAAAGCACGCGCAGAAAAGGCCAGAACCAGAGGGTTCGGCGTTGACGCGGGACCCGTGTTGCAGAGTGCAACAACCGGGAAGCCGGCAGGCCACCGGGGGGACTGCATATCTCTTTGTTTTCCAACCAGATCCGCTGATTGGCCGAGAACTTGCACAGGGAACAGGGCATGCCGCCGATCCCTTCCGCAAGCCTCCTGGCAAGCCGGTTCCTGGAACCGCTCACCCACCCCTGGGCGGTCGTGGGTGGTGGGCTCGTCGGGGGCGGGGCACTCTGGGCCGACACTCTGATCCAGGGCGCCCGGCTGGGCTTGCGTCTTCTCGGCCTCCTGCTTTCGCTGTGACTCCGCGCAACAGAGGCCATGATCATGGCTGAACCTGTCCGGGTCCGCCTGGTTCTCCCTCGAGCCCCCCGGGCCGAACTTCTCGCAACCCGGGCGGTGGAGGAGGCAGGGCAGCGCATCGCTTTTCCGCGTGATACCCTGGCGGAGGTCAAGCTGGCGGTGGTGGAGGCGTGCCTGAATGCGATCGAGTACGGCACGGGTGAGGTCGAGGTGGAGGTCATCGCTCACCCCAACGATGCGCACCCCTGGATCGAGGTTGCCGTGGTGGACCACGGTCCCGGGTTCGACCCCTCCCAAGTGCCCAGGCCGGTGCTGGAGGACAAGCTGCGGTCCAGGCGGAAGCGGGGCTGGGGGCTGGAGCTGGTTCGGCGCCTGATGGACGAGGTCGAGATCACGTCGCGGCCAGGCATGACCAGGGTTCGCATGATCCGGCGTAGGGGAGGGGAGTAACGGTGGAGACCTTCGAGCTCAAGGTGGCGGACCAGGACGGGAAGGTGGCGGTGCTGGAGGTCGCCGGCTACATCAACAACGAGGGCGGCGAAGTCATCGCCAAGGAGGCCCGCAGGCTCATCGACGCGGGCCGCCATACACTGCTCCTCGACCTGCGCGCCACCCGCATCATCAACTCGATTGGGATCTCGCTCCTCCTCGAGGTGCTCGAGCACATCCTCGAGGTCAAGGGCACCCTGGCTTTCTGCTGCCTCACCCCCAGCATCGCCAAGACGTTTCAGATCATGGGGCTGGCGCAGTACACGCGGATCTTTCCCGATCGCGCGACTGCCCTCGCCGAACTTTCATCCGGACAATGACCGACGTGCTCTCCGTGCTTGAGCTGGCTCTGCGCCCCCAGCGAGAGGGCGGGGTACCGCTTCCCGCGGCGGTGCTGGAGGATGTCATGCGGGGCACCGGTGCCTCGGGGGGCGCGCTCGGCCGCGGCTCCGAGGTGCTCGCACGATCGGGTGCCGTTCGCCAGGCAACGAGGCGCCACGAGCTTCCGACAGGGCGCGAGGCATTCTGGCTGGAGCTGGCTGACGGGGGCGAGCCGGCCGATTCGCTGCGGGTGGCAGCCGGTGTTGTGCTCGGCTCCTGGCTCGTACGCGAGGAGCTGAAGCAGGCGCGCTTCGCGGAGAGACGCAGGCTGTGGGAGGTGGAGTCCCTGCTGGCCATCGGGCAGGCCCTGGGAGGCACGCTCGAGCCCGCCCGCATCGTATAGGAGCTGCTGATGCACGTCGCGGCGCTGCTGGATGCCCGCCGCGGCGAGGTCTGGTTGATCGGCGGGGGTGTCGCACAGACCGGCGCGAGCCTGTTGGGCGCCGAGCAGACCGGCGTCTGCGACACGGGAGAGTGCGTCGTGGCTGCGCGGGTCGGGGGCGCGGTGCTCACGCACGAGGAAGCCCTTGCCCTGTCGGAGCAGGGCCTTCTCGAGCCAGGGCGGCTTGCCGTTCCGGTCGTCGGCCGCCGGGGTCGGCTGGCCGTGCTCGCTCTC
>JALHTD010000072.1 GCA_022865555.1 Thermoanaerobaculaceae bacterium
CCGCCGCTTGGCGTGGGTGTAGATGTCGAGGACGTCCGGCCTCGCAAGCGGCTCGCCGCCCGTGTAGAGCAGCCACAGGCAGCCCGCCTCGGCGATCTCATCGACGATCCGGAAATGCTCCTCGCGGCTCAGCTCACCCCGGCGGGCGGACTCGTCGCTGATCGGAATGCTGTTGTAGCAGTGGACGCACGCGAGCGGGCAGCGCCAGGTGACCTCGATGACGCCGTCGGCGGGAACCCGCTCCGCCACCACCTTGCGGTGAAGTCTTGCGCTGAACTCCTGGTAGCGCTCCAGCTCCACGAGCTAGACCTGGCCTTCCCCGACCGGCCGGATGAGGCCGGCCTCCGCAAGCGAGGTGACGAACTCGAGGACATCGGTTTTCGCCTGGTCGGGTCCCACCTCGAACTCTTGGGCGACGGCCAAGACGATCGCGTCCACCGTGGCCGTGCCGTCGATCAGCTCCCAGACCGTGGCGCCGACCTCATTGAGCGTGTAGATCGAATCGAGGTCGCCGACGCCGGCCGTGATGGGAACCACAATCGTCTCACCCGCGACGGCCCGGGTGACGAACTCGCCTGTCTTGACGTAGGCTCTTCCGGTGCTTTCCACCCCCGACCCCCCTCGATTCGAGGCTAGGTCGGGGACCATGCCCTGTCAAGCTTCTTGAGCGTCGCACTTTAGAGGGTACTGGCGGTGCAGCCCTCTCACCGACTGGGGGGCGGACGCTCACCGACTGAAGGTGGCGTGCTCGTGGACCGAGCGCCCGATGCGGCGGATGCGGGCGTCCTCCTCGGCCGAGAGCGGGCCCTCGTCGAGTGCCGCGAGCGCCTCGTCCATCTGGGCATCGTCCTTCGGGCCGCTCATGCCGACGTTGACGTCTGGGTTGGAGAGCACGAACCGGTAACAGTCGCGAGCGCGCAGCGGCGCCTCGCCGGGCGGCATCCTGCGGGCCTTGAGAAGCGCGCCCCAGCATGTGGCGGTGTACGCCACGATTCCGGGCCGGCCCTCGGCCGGGAGGTGTGGGAAGACCTCGGTCTCCACGCCGATGTGGGCGGCGTTGTAGCGTATGTGCAAAACAGAAAAGCGCTGATCTGCCTCGTGGCCAACGAACGCCCTACGTCGGTGGCCGGAGACCGCCAGGTGACGGAACATCCCGTTCTCGCGCATGCGCTCCGCCCGCTCGAACAGTCGCTCCCCTGGCGGCCCGTTGTACCAGCCCAGGAGGAGCACGTCGGCGGTGTCGATCCCGAGCTGTGTGAGGCCGCGGGTGAGGGAGCGCTCCATCAGGCCGGGCAGCCGCGAGTAGCTCTGCAGCACGATGACGACCTCGTCACGGTGGCCGGCAGCGACCAAGTTTCGGATCGCCGCCACCATTCCCGCGCTGCGGCGGGAGCCGTGGTAGAAGTAGTTGACGCCGCGGTCGAACGCGTACAGGAGCGCCCTGGCGCCGACGCCGTAGCCGCCGGCGACCCCGAGGGGTCCTACCGAGAGACCGGATCTTCCCAGCGTGACGCGGTCGGGAAAGCTCGCCATCAGGCCGCCTCCTCGTGTGTCGCGCCCATGATAGGGCAACCGCGAGCTGAGAACGCGGCCTTGCGCGCGATGATGGAGCGGCTTAGACTGCGATGAGCCCCGCGAGGGGCTTGCCGCATGTGCCGCTGCACAACCTGAAAAACACAGGAAAGGGGACCGAAAGCGATGGCGGACAAGAAGGCGGACCTGGCCGGACCCGGCATCAGCACCTACCCGGAGGTGGAGAAGATCCTCCCCACGGACTACAGCCCCCTGCTGAACCGCATGGACACGCAGAAGGCCCTCTTCGAGATCAAGCGCTCGATCGAGGACAACCTCTGCAAGCAGCTCAACCTCCAGATGGTCCAGGTTCCGCTCATCGTGGACCGCGAGAGCGGGGTGAACGACTACCTGGACCGCGACGGCTCCCGCACGCCGATCGAGTTCCCCTGCGGCCTCGGCCTCGAGAAGCGCATCAACGCCCAGGTTGTGCAGGCCGCGACCAAGTGGAAGCGCATGGCCCTGCGTCAGTTCGACTGCAAGGTCGGAGAAGGGATCTGCACCGACATGCGCGCGGTGCGCAAGGACTACTTCCTCGACCACGACCACAGCTCCTACGTGGACCAGTGGGACTGGGAGAGGGTGATTACTCCCAAGGAGCGCAACCTCGAGTACCTGAAGGACACGGTCCGGAGGATCTGGAAGGTCATCCGGAGTGCCGGTGTGCACGTCCAGGAGATGTTCCCGGCGCTCAAGACGAGCAAGTACCCCGGCGTCCCCGAGGAGCTCACGTTCATCCACGCGGAAGACCTCCTCGACATGTACCCCGACCTGCCGCGCAAGCAGCGCGAGACCGCGATCCTGCAGAAGCACCCCGCGGTGTTCATCATCGGGATCGGCTGGGTGCTCAAGGACGGCTACCCGCACGAGATGCGTGCGGCCGACTACGACGACTGGGTCACGCCCACGGACAAGGAGACCGGCAAGCCTACCCACGGACTCAACGGCGACATCCTGGTGTGGAACCCCATCACCAAGCGCCGGCACGAGCTGACCTCAATGGGCATTCGCGTCACCAAGGAGACGCTCAAACAGCAGCTCGAGATTTGCGGCCAGCTCGACTTCCTCAAGCTCCCCTACCACCAGGCGATCCTCAACGACCAGATCCCGCTCTCCATCGGCGGCGGCATCGGGCAGGCCCGGACGTTCATGTACCTGCTGCGCACGGCCCACCTCGGCGAGGTGACCGTCACGGTGTGGCCCAAGCAGCTCAAGGACATCTGCGCCAAGAAGAACATCCACGTCCTCGAGTGAGCGAAGCGCTCACCGGGGGGTGAGTCGACACACGCGACGAATGCACGGCCGCGCCCACCGGCGCGGCCGCTGCGTGCCGGTGCCCGCCCGCCAGGCGTGCTGCCGTCGCCTCGCGGCGGCGCTAGTCCTTCACCAGCGAACCGGAAAGCACAACCTTGTAGTTGAGGCCACTCGCGTCGGCGCGGTGGTACTCGTACCGGCAGTCGCCAGCACCCACGGTGATCTTGATGAACGTGCTGGGGGCGCCCTTGTCACCCGTGCCGCGCGCGTGCCCCGTGTCGAGCTGCCAGACCCCGTCGAGCTTCTTGGCCGACGCGTTGTGGCTGTGCCCGCAGATGTAGGCAGTGACGTGTCTTTCCCTGAGCAGCTTCCAGAAGCGGTCGCGGTGGGCCGGGTTGGCCTCCAGCCCCCCGCCTTCGTGCCGCACCCTGCCGGTGGCCATGTCGGGGAGGACATACGCCGGATCGTGTCCGACCACGAAGGTGAACGGCTTGGCATTGCTGGCGAGGTCGTCGGACAGCCACGCGAAGCTCGCGTCCGTTACGTCCCCGTCTGCTCCGGTGTCGGAGGTCCCGTCGTAGTACTGGTTGAGCACGACGACGTGAGCGTCGCCCCACTCGAAGGCGTACATCGTCTCCTCGGAGCCGGGTGGCCCTTTGCGAACGATGTGAGGGAGCCTCGAGCCTCCGGCGTTGAGCCCGCGAATGTACGCCATGTAGGCCTTCTTGGCGGTGTCGTGGTTGCCGACGGCCACGTAGACCGGGAAGCCGGCGCCCAGCGTGCTGGTCACGTCCTCGATCACATGGTGCGGTGGGTCGAGATCGCCAGGGATGAGCAGAAAGGCCACCGGTCCCGCCGCGCGGATCGCCTCGAGGGCCCCGAGGAAGTACCTCGAGTCGTGGTAGTCCGGTCCGGCGAACCTCCGCATGTCGCCTGCCACCGCGAACGAGAACGCGGCGGTCTGCTCGGGCGGCGCGGATGTGACGGGCCCGGCCACCAGCAGCGCGAGGACCAGCAGCGCGAGCCGTGCGCGGCGTCTCAGCATGCGAGCACCTCCCCGGGGGCATGGTAACAAAGCCCTCTGGGGCCGATGAGAGCGCTCGGGGCGCGCGCTATGCTGGCGCAGGTGCAAAGGTGGAGCAGACCCACGAGCTGACGCTGCGCCGGATCTTTCTTTTCTGGGCGCCCTTAGCGGCCACCTGGCTGATGATGTCGGTGGAGGGGC
>JALHTD010000073.1 GCA_022865555.1 Thermoanaerobaculaceae bacterium
AGGTCCACCCCCAGGGCGTCGACGCCCACCGGGATCTTGCCCACCGCCTGGGTGGCGTCGCAGTGCAACAACGCGCCGCGTTCCCGGCAAGCCATCGCGATCTCTCGGATCGGCTGGAGCGTTCCCGTCTCGTTGTTGGCGAGCATGACGGAGACCACGACCGTTTCCTTCGTGAGCGCCGCGGCCAGCCGCTCGGGGTCGAGCCGGCCCAGGGCATCCACGGGGAGCACGGTTACGACGAAACCCCCTCGCGCCAGCGCCTGACACGGGTCGAGCACCGCCTTGTGCTCGGTGGCGCAGGTGACGATGTGCTTGCCGCGCCGTTCGAGCGCCCACGCGGCGCCCTTGATGGCCAGGTTGTTGGACTCGGTGGCCCCGGAGGTGAAGACGATCTCCTCCGGTTGGGCGCCGATACCGGCGGCGAGAAGCTCTCGCGCTCGCTCCGCGAGCTTCGCCGCCGCCCAACCGAACGGATGGGTCCGCGAGGCTGCGTTGCCGAACGTCTCCATCATGCAGGGCAGCATCGCCTCCACAACCCGGGGATCGACCGGGGTGGTGGCGTTGTGGTCCATGTAGATTGGCTGGTTCACGGACTCCTCTTCACGGGTGGGTCGTGCTCCCGCCGAGGCCCTGCCAGAGCGCAAGCTCGGGGGGAAGCTCGGCCTTCGCGACCACCACGGTACCAGAGACGGCAACCGGGACCAGTTGCCGACCTTCCCCGTGGCGGGCCCAGAGCAACACGATCTCCACGCCTTCGTGGGGACCGGTGGCCCA
Source organism: Thermoanaerobaculaceae bacterium (assembly GCA_022865555.1). Taxonomy (GTDB): domain Bacteria; phylum Acidobacteriota; class Thermoanaerobaculia; order Thermoanaerobaculales; family Thermoanaerobaculaceae; genus RBG-13-68-16. Next base: position 775 of record JALHTD010000073.1, read on the forward strand.
GCGGTAGCGAAACGACCCGAAGCCGTCAACTGTGAACGCCGGCGTGCTGTTCGGGGAACTGGACCGGTTCGCCTGGAACATGCTCCGCCGCTCCGGGTAGCCGTAGGCCCGGATTGTGCGCAGCCGTGCATCCGAGAGAGGACGTGGCAGCTCCTCCCAGAGGACCTCGACCGCCTCGGGTTGCCACGGCTTGGCCAGCCGCCCGGAGAGGCTCATCAGGGTGCCCGGCGCCGCCGCCGAGGGAGGCGGTGCCCAACTCTGGGTCACCTCGGTGGCGAGTTCGTGGGTCATACGCACCTCGCCGCCGCGGACCGCGAGCCCGACGCCGACGTTTGTGACCCAGGGATCGAGGAGCGAGCGGCGGTGGCCGTCGTTGGGTGGGACCTCGGCCAGCATGTCCTCCACGCTGGTGGAGAGGATCCGGGCGAGCGCCGAGTCCGCGACGGTTCCCGTGGTCGAGTAGCTGCCGACGTTCTCCCCGTGGAAGCCGCTCCCGCCCGCGAGCAGGTAGCGCAGGTACGGCGGCACCCCGCCGCGCGAGAAGTGCCCGTCACCACCCTCGTCGATGAGGATCCGGCAGTGCAAGTCGCCGACACGTTCCAGGGTCGAGTCGTAGGCCAGCGGCGGAAGGCTCAGCTCCGCCCGGGCCCCATTGATCTGGGCCACCACTGCCGCGCGCTCTGGCCGCCACGGGTCGCCGGGGGAGTCGGCCACCGTGCGCGCCGACTGCGGCGGGGAGAGCCGCACCGGGGCACACGCCTGCACGAGCACCGCACCGAAGGTGCCGAGCGCGAGCAGGCTGTGGTAGCCTCCCACCGAGCGGCGATGATTCACTTCGGAACCTCCGGATGGCGCGGCATCGTTGGCCAGGACTTCACCTTTCGCAACGTGCGTCTGGTGCTGGACGCGACCCTGGAGGTCTTGCGCGGCCGGGGCGACGTGGGGGAGATCATCGTCTCCTACGATACTCGCCTGCTTTCGGAAAAGTTCGCCCGAGAGGCGGTGGAGGTTTTCACCCACTACGGCGTGGCGACCGTGATGTCCGAGCGGGACCTCCCGTCGCCATGCCTCGCCTATGCCGTTCGCGAGCGTGGTGCCACGTTGGGCGTAATGTTCACCGCTTCCCACAACCCTGCGGAGTACAACGGCCTCAAGCTCTTCACGACCCACGGAACGCACGCGCCCCGCGAGCTCACGGATGCGATCGAGGCGGCCGTCGCGGCCAAGTCGGAGGGCTTCGAGGACTTTTACGTTCCCCAGACGCGTCTGGCGGCGACGGCACCGCTCGCCGAGGGGTACCTCGCCAGCCTGGAGCGGGACGTCGACTGGGAGGCAATCGCGAGGAGCGGCCTGGTAGTGGCGGTGGACCCCCTTTTCGGCACCGCGCGCGAGTTCCTCGACCGCGTGCTGCTCGCCCACGACGTCCCCACCCACGTGGTCCACACGACGAAGGACCCCTACTTCGGCGGGTACGCCCCCGAGTGCACGCCGCAGAACCTCGCGGGGCTGCGGGAGAAGGTGCGTACCAGCGGAGCTCAGATCGGTCTCGCCACCGACGGCGACGCGGATCGGTTCGGGGTGGTGGACGCCGCCTGTCGGGCGATCTCGCCGAATCTCGTGATCGCGCTGCTGGCGGAGTATCTGATCCGTCGCCGGGGCACTCCCGGGGGTATCGGGCGCACCGTGGCGACGACCCGCCTGGTGGACCGGATAGCCCACGCGGCCGACCGCGAGATGGTGGAGACCCCGGTCGGCTTTCACAACTTCGGTCCGCTGTTCCTCTCGAAGCGCATCTCCATCGCCACCGAGGAGTCTGCAGGGCTGGGCGTGGCGGCACACCTACCCGCGCGCGACGGTATTTACGCGGCGCTCCTCATGGCCGAGTTGGTCGCCGTCGAGGGGCACTCGCTGGACGAGCTGGTGCGCGGGCTCTTTGCCCGTCACGGGACGCTGGTCTCACGCAGGGTGCAGCTTCCCCTCAAGGAGCGGACCCGAGCCGCGATCGAAAAGGTGAGCAAGAGGTCTTTCAAGGAGTTCGCCGGACAGAAGGTGACGCGCGCGGACCGCCGCGACGGCATCCTGCTCGAGCTGGCAGACGGGAGCTGGGTGCTGGCCAGGGCGGCGCAGACGGAGCCCAAGCTGCGAATCTACGCCGAGGCGACCTCGAGCGGGCAGCTGCGCGCTCTGGTGCGGGAGGTCCGGCTCGTGCTGCGTCAGGCCGAGGAAGGGGTCAGCCATGTTCGAGATTGAAGAGATCATCGGGCGCGAGGTCCTCGACTCCCGGGGCAACCCGACCGTCGAGGCCGAGGTCCTGCTGTCGGGCGGCGCCGTGGGGACCGCGGTCGTTCCCTCCGGTGCATCTACCGGGAGCCGCGAGGCGCTCGAGTTGCGGGACGGCGACAAGAGCCGGTTCAGGGGCAAGGGCGTGCTGAAGGCCGTCGGCCACGTCAACGACGAGATCGCCGACGCAATCGTCGGCCTCGACGCCCGGGACCAGGTTGGCATAGACGAGACCCTCGTCGAACTGGACGGCAGCGAGGACAAGAGCAAACTAGGGGCGAACGCGATTCTTGCCGTGTCGCTCGCGACCGCCCACGCAGCGGCCGAGCAGAGCGGGCTCGCCCTCTACCGGTACCTGGGTGGCACGGCCGCCCACGTGCTGCCGGTCCCCTGCATGAACCTGATCAACGGCGGCGCGCACGCAGACAACTCCCTGGACATCCAGGCGTTCATGGCGGTGCCGCGGGGGTTCACCTCGTACGCCGACGGGCTGCGCGCCGGGGTCGAAGTGTTCCACGCGCTGCGGGAGCGCCTCAAGGCCGCCAAGCACGTCACCGCCGTCGGTGACGAGGGTGGCTTTGCACCCAACCTCCCCAGCAACCGAGCGGCACTCGAGTTCATGGTGGCGGCGATCAGGGATGCGGGCTATGAGCCCGGCCGGCAGGTGGCGATCGCCTTCGACGCCGCCGGCAGCGAGCTTCGCACCGGTGAGGGCTACTTCCTCCCCGGTGAGGGCCGTCACGGCCTCTCCGCCGATGACCTCATCTCCCTCTACGAGGAGTGGATCGGCGAGTTCCCAATCGTGTTGATCGAGGACGGGCTGGCAGAGGACGACTGGGATGGCTGGAAGAAGCTGTGCAAGCGCCTGGGGGAGCGTGTGCTTCTGGTGGGCGACGACATCTTCGTCACCAACCCCAAGATCATCGCCCGCGGCATCCAGGAGAACGTCGCCAACGCGGTGCTGATCAAGCTGAACCAGATCGGTACCCTCACCGAGACGCAGAACGCGCTCCGGATGACCCTGCACCACGGCTGGAGGGCGATGGTGTCTCACCGTTCCGGCGAGACCGAGGACACCACCATCGCGGACCTCGTGGTCGCGTGCGGCTGCGGCCTCATCAAGACGGGCTCGGCCTCGCGCGGGGAGCGGATCGCCAAGTACAACCGGCTCCTGCGTATCGAGGAAGAGCTTGGCGACGCGGCCACCTTCGCCGGCAGGGACCCGTTTGAGCGGTGAGACTTCCTGCCCGACGCTGGCTTTGGGCGCTGGTGCCGCTGCTGGTGGCGCTGGTCGGCTGGGGCTGGTGGCAGGCGGTGGTCGCGGAGCGGGAGACCAGGCGCGAGCTCCTCGAGCTGCGGGTGCGCCGGCAGCAGCTCGAGGAGGCGAATCGGGCGCTCGAACGCCAGGTCGAGGCGCTCAAGCACGAGCGCGAAGCCCGGGCGCGGGCGGCTCGCGAAACCCTGGACGTCGCCGCGCCGGACGAGGTGCTCGTGATCGTCCCCAAACCGACCCCTGCGAAGGGTGCAAAATAGAAATGCAGCATGTCCCTCCAAGAGGGTGGAGGGTGGGATGCACGGTGGGTGATCACGTGAGAGAAGAGCGAGTCCCGCCTGCGGCGGGACGAGCGTGGGAGGCGCGGGGGGTCTGTAGCGTCGGAGGGTGGGCGGAGCGAAGCGGGACCCCCCGGACTAGATAGATGGAACCGAACAGGCTCGGGCGCTACGTCATCGAGTCGGTCCTCGGGAAAGGGGCCATGGGCGTGGTGTACCTGGCCCGCGACCCCGTCATCGGGCGCCGCGTCGCCCTCAAGACCCTCACCATCCCGTCCGACGCCGAGGAGGCCGAGGAGTTCCGTAAGCGCTTCCTGCGGGAGGCGCAGGCGGCGGGGATGCTCAACCACCCGGGAATCGTCACCGTCCACGACGCCGGGGTGGACGACGAGACCGGGCTGTCGTTCATCGCCATGGAGTACATCGAGGGGCGCAGCCTGCGTGACTTTCTGCGTTCGGGTCATGGCTTCGCGTTCAGCGAGGTTTCGCGGATCGGCGCCGCGCTCGCCGGTGCGCTGGACTACGCTCACTCCAAGGGCGTCGTGCACCGCGACATCAAGCCGGCAAACATCCTCTTCACCACTCAGGGCATGGTGAAGATCGCGGACTTCGGCGTCGCGCGCCTGGAGTCATCCAACCTCACCGCAACCGGCCAGTTCATCGGCACCCCGAACTACATGTCCCCCGAGCAGGTGGCGGGCGGCATGGTCGACGGGCGCAGCGACCTGTTCTCGCTCGGGGTCGTGCTGTTCGAGCTGCTGACGGGCCAGCGCCCCTTCCCCGGTCAGACCCTGACCGAGGTGGCCTACAAGATCGTGCACGAGCCCGCGCGCATCCCCTCCCAGGTGAGACCCGGCCTGCCCTCGGCCTTCAACCCGATCGTCCTCAAGCTGCTCGAGAAGGACCCCGCCAGGCGCTACGCGCGCGGCGCCGACATTGCCCGCGCCCTCGAGGCGCTCCGGCGGGTACTCGCCGGGATGACCGGCGACGTCAGTCAGTTCACCGCGCCGGCACCCCAGCAGGCGAGCGCGGAGCCGGGGGCGGTGGCTGCCTCGCCCACCGCGACGCGCGCCACGGAGCTTGGGCCCGTGCCGCCCACCGGGGCGGCCACCGAGGAGAAACCCTCAAAGCCGAGCATCTGGCGCCTGCCCATCGCCGCGCGCTGGGCGGTTCTTCTCCTGGCGGGTGTGATCGTGCCCCCCGCTCTTCTGCTTGGGCTGCTCGCGTCGAGAATCGACCGTGGGCCGTGGGGCGGCCCATCCACTGCGGAGGCACAGCGCCGGCACCGCGTGGCAGACGCCCAGCGGTGGGCCTCGGAAGCACTCACCACGGGCAGGCCGGAGGGAGCCCTGACCCTGCTCGCCTCCGTGCTCGATCAGGCGCCGTACAGTGCGCTCGCCCACGGCCTGCGGCAGGAGGCGCTCGGGCAGCAGGGCGCGCAGCGCGACGCCGCCGCCCGCGAACAGCAGGCGGCTGCGTTGCGAGAGGAGGGCAAGGCGCTGCTGCGTGAACGGCGTTGGCGCGAGGCGCAGAACCGTTTCCAGCGCGTCGTCGACCTCGTCCCCAACGACGCCGTCGCCCGCGAATACCTCGACCTGGCCCGTGAGCACCAGCTCGTCCCGCGGCCCCAGCCGGTTCGGACTCCAGTGGTCGTCGTGGCGGCAGCGCCTGCCCCGGCCGCCCCGGTGGGCGACGCGCGCCTGGAGCTGTACTTCAACTCCCCGCTGAGCGTTGGGTCCATCATGCTGAAGCTCGACGACGAGGCGCTCGCCGACAAGCCCTTCGACTTCCGCACCAAGGGGTTCCTCGGCATCAGGGGGAAGGGATCCGGTGTGATCGAGGACGCCTACACGGTCAAGTCAGGGGAACACAAGCTGCTCGTCCGCCTCGCGAATGCCGACGGTGCCCTGCTCGGGGAGCAGACGCTGCCGGTGAGCTTTGCCGTCGGCGGTCGCTACGTGCTCAAGGTCGAGATGGACGGCAGTCGGTCGGTGCCGAGGTTCAACCTCACGGCGGTCAAGGGCCGCTGAAAACTCGAAAGCCATGAAAGGAAGGAACACATGACAAGGTTCCTCGTGCTGTTGATGGTCGCCGCCGCCATGGCGGCACCCGCTGGGGCGGCGAACCCCCAGGTGAAGCTCGAGACTACCCAGGGAACCATCGTGATCGAGCTGGACGCGGCAAAGGCCCCGATCACCGTGGGCAACTTCCTGGACTACGTGAAGAGCGGCTTTTTCGACGGCACGATCTTCCACCGGGTGATCCCGAACTTCATGATCCAGGGCGGCGGGTTCGCCGCCAACATGGAGCAGAAGCCGACCCGTGAGCCGATCGTCAACGAGTCCGCCAACGGGCTCGTCAACAAGCGGGGGACGGTCACGATGGCGCGCACCCCGGACCCGAACTCGGCCAGCGCACAGTTCTTCATCAACCTCGCGGACAACTCCTTCCTCGACAAGGCGAAGGCGCAGGATGGCTACGGCTACTGCGTGTTCGGCAAGGTCGTCGAGGGAATGAAGGTGGTCGACGCCATCGCCGCCGTGAAGACGGCGACGGTGGGTGGGTACCAGGACGTGCCGATGCAGCCAATCGTCATCAAGAAGGCGAGCGTGGTGGGCGCTGCCCCTGCGGCCAAGCCGCCCGCACCTCAAGGGTCCGACCAGAAGCCACCCATGTGAGGGTGGGAACCCCGGGCGGGGCCAGGCACACCAGCAGCGTCGGGAGCTCGCGCTGCATGACCTCCTCGATGGTCCTGCGCGCCTCGACGGTGCGGGCGCGCAGGCGCCATGCCAGCGCCCACCGGCCGGGGTCCGTCCGGTCGCGGATCAGCCGCATGCGGTCCCCGTCCCAGCCGGAAGCGACTGCAGCCGCCTGCCCGGCCTCCAGCCGGCGGCCGAGCAGGTAGGCAAGCCCCCACTCGCCCACCGAATCGGTGAGCACCTCCTCCCACCCGTCCGGCACGGGCGGGAGCTCACTCGCCGGCACCCCGCCGGGGCTGCCGGCGCGGTCGGGGTGGAGCAACGCGGCGGTGCTCGTGGGCGGCTGCCTCAGCAGGTAGTCGACGGCTGTCCACCCGCCCGCGCGGTAGGCGCGCAGAGCGGCGGTAAACCCCGTCGTGTACGGGAAGACGAGGTCCGCCACGAAGAAGTCCGGCACCCCCGCAGGGGCCCCCAGGGCACGCGCCTGCTGCCGCACCGCGCGTGCGGCTCGTTCCAGCTCGTCGGTGTCGGCCGACGGCGCATTGAGGAGGAGCGTCACGAGCATGGCCTCTCCTTCGGCGACAGCAGAGGCGGCACGCTGCTCGTCGCCGTCGCTGCGCATTGCGAGGAGCCGACTGGGCAGGTGGAAGCGGTGCTCCTGGACGGCGTGGGCGAGCTCGTGAGCCCACACCAGCGCCCCCGCAACCTGACCCGAAGCCGGAGTGTCGACCACCACCATCTCGTCCGCCTCCGGCTCGTAGAAGCCGAGCACCTGGCCGGTGTAGAAGGTCAGTAGGCTCTGGTAGATAGCCGATGACTCGCCCTCGATGAAGCCGAGGCGCACGAGCGACTCGATGAACAGGTCCGGTGGGACGGGGAGGTCCCGCCGCAGCTTGCGGTCCAGCTCTGCCTTCAGCCC
>JALHTD010000074.1 GCA_022865555.1 Thermoanaerobaculaceae bacterium
CTCAAGTCGTGCATCGCTCTCGCCGTGCTTCCGGCTGCTCTTGCTCTGGCTCAGCCGCAGGCCGAGCTCAATATCGAGGCTGCTCCCCCGGTCGAGGAGCTGGTCGCCGAGGCGCTCGGGACAGCCCCATCTCTGGCCGTCCTGCGCGCGCGGCTCGCTGGGGCTCGGGAGATGGTAGCCCCGGCCGGGGCCCTGCCCGACCCGACGGTCGAGCTCGTGCTGCAGGACATGGGCTTCCCCAAGTGGACGGTGGGTGTTCAAGAGATGTCCATGATCGGCCCGGAGGTCCGCCAGGACCTCCTCTACCCCGGCAAGCGGCAGGCGAGGCGAGAGGCTGCGAGCGCCGAAGCCGCCACTCGCGGCAAGGAGCTCGAGCAGCTCCAGCGCGAGGTCGCTGCCCAGGTCCGCACCCTGTACGCGCGGGTCTACGCCCTCGACAACGAGCGCGGGGCCCTCGTGGCGGCGCGCGAGCTGCTCGAGCTTCTGGCCGCAACTGCAGGCGCACGTTACGCCGCAGGCGAGTCCGAGCAGGAGGCGGTGATCAAGGCGCAGCTCCAGGTGTCCCGTGTCGGCGAGCGGCTCGACGACCTGGCGGCGGAGCGGCAAGCGCTCGTCTCGGCGCTCAACCGCCTCCTGGATCGGGCGGGTGACGCCGCGCTGGGCGAGGTCGAGGCGCTTCCACCGGTGCCGGAGGCGCCACACCCGTGGGCGGAGCTTGCCGAGGCGAACGCCCCCGCCGTCGCGGCGAAGGAGGCTGCCGTGCGGGCCGCCGAGCGGCGGCTCGAGGCCGCCCGGCTCGAGCTCAAGCCGAACCTGATGGCCGGTGCGGGCATCGGCCTGCGTGGTCAGTTCGATCCTGCGGTCATGCTGAGGTTCGGGGTCGAGTGGCCGATGTGGAGGAAGGAAAAGCAGGGGCCGATGGTGCGAGCCGCCGAGCAAGACCTGGTGGCGGCGAGCGAGGAGCTGCGCGAAGCGAAGGCCGCCGCGCGCGCCGAAGCCGCGAAGCTCGCGGCGGAGTTGCGGCGGGCCGAAAGCCAGATCGTGCGCTACCGGCAGGCGATCGTTCCCCAGAGCAGCGCAGCGGTCGATGCCGCAAGGTCTTCGTACCTCGCCGGGCGGGGCGACTTCTCGACCGTCATCGAGGACTTCAGGGAATGGCTGAATGCCCGGACACAACTGGCCGCGCGTGAGGCGGAGCGCTTCATCGCGTGGTCCGAGCTTCAATCGCTCGTGGCCCCGGCAACGGAGAGCTGATCATGAAAAACACACGTCGCACACGTAGTCTGACCCTCGCCACGGTCGCTGTCTTCATCGCGATCGCACTCCTGACGGGTTGTGGGAAGAGCGTTCCCCAGGACGTCAGGTACCAGTGTCCGATGCACCCGACGTACGTTTCGGACCGGCCGGGCGACTGCCCGATCTGCGGCATGCGCCTGGTTCCCATCGAGACGAGGAGGGCTCCCACGGAGGTCCCGGCCTACGTCTGCCCGTTGCACCCGCAGGTGACCTCTGATAAGCCCGGGCGGTGCCCCGAGTGCGGCATGAGCCTCGTGCCCGTCGCGCAGGGCGAGCCGGGGCCCGTGGCCGGGACCCGACCCACGCCGCCGCCGGCAGGTGGACGAAGGCCCCTCTTCTACCGCAGCCCGATGAACCCGAAGATCACCTCGCCGGTGCCGATGAAGGACGAGATGGGGATGGACTACGTCCCGGTGTACGCCGACGATACCGCGGGGGAGGGCCCCGCAGTGCCCGGCCTTGCCGCCGTTCAGCTGAGCGCTGACGGGCTGCGCCTGTCCGGCGTCCAGACCGAGCCCGCGATGCGTGAGCGGGTCACCCGCACCATCCGAGCGGTCGGCAAGGTCGTGCCGGACGAAACCCGCATCCACCACTTCCACACCAGAGTCACTGGTTGGGTCGAGAAGCTGTACGTCAACTTCACGGGCCAGCTCGTGCGCCACGGGCAGCCCATCCTGTCCATCTACTCTCCCGAACTACTCGCCAGCCAGGAGGAGTTCCTGCGCGCCAAGGACGCGGCGGCTCGCTTCGACACGTCCCAGTTTCCCGAGGTTCGCAAAGGCGGCCAGGAGCTGGTGGATTCGGCTCGTCGACGTCTGCGGCTCCTGGACGTGCCGCCGGGTTTCATCGAAGAGCTGGAGCGTACCGGGAAGCCGCAACGAGACGTGACACTCCTGGCGCACGCCTCCGGGTATGTCACCTCGAAGGGGATCTTCGAGGGGCAGCAGGTCGATCCGAGCATGATGGACCTTTTCACCATTACCGACTTGTCGCAGGTCTGGATCGAGGGCGACTTCTACGAATACGAGGCCCGCTCCCTGCGTCTCGGGGAACGTGCAGCGCTCACGTTGCCCTACGAGTCCGGTGTGCAACGCATGGGCCGCGTGGCTTTCGTATCCCCCACGCTCAACCCGGAGAGCCGGACGCTGCGCGTGCGGTTTGATGTGGCGAACCCCGACCTGACCCTCAAACCCGGAATGTTCGCAAACGTCGAGCTGTCGGTGGACGGCCGGGAAGGGATCGTGATCCCCGACTCCGCGATCATCGACACCGGCCAGCGGCAAGTGGTGTTCGTGAGCCAGGGTGGCGGAAGGTTCGTCCCACGCCTGGTCACGTTGGGCGTCCGCGGCGGCGGCAAGACCGAGGTCCTGTCCGGCGTGGCGGCGGGCGAGCAGGTCGTAGTGCGGGCCAACTTCCTGATCGACTCGGAGTCGCAGCTTCGCGCCGCGGTGGCGAACGTCGGTGGCGCAGCCAAACCCACGGGAGGCCCGGAATGATCAAGAGGATCATCGAGTTCTCCGCCAACAACCGGCTGCTGGTTTTGCTCGGCGTGGCGGCGCTCTGCGTGCTGGCGGGATACACGCTCAAGCAGATCCGGCTGGACGCGCTGCCCGACCTCTCCGACACGCAGGTGATCATCTACTCCAGGTGGGACCGCTCGCCCGACATCATCGAGGACCAGGTCACCTACCCGATCATCTCTGCGCTGCTCGGAGCCCCAAAGATCAAGGCGATACGTGGCTTCTCGGACTTCGGCTTCTCGTACGTCTACGTGATCTTCCAGGACGGGACCGACATCTACTGGGCGCGCTCTCGCGTGCTCGAGTACCTGTCCAAGATCCAGGCCCGGCTCCCCGACGGAGTACAGACCGAGCTCGGGCCCGACGCCACCGGTGTGGGCTGGGTCTTCCAGTACGCGCTGGTGGACCGCGCCGGCACCCACTCCCTCGACCAGCTCCGGTCCTACCAGGACTGGACGTTGCGGTACGCGATCCAGTCGGTGCCGGGAGTCGCCGAGGTGGCCTCGATCGGGGGTTTCGTCAAGCAGTACCAGGTCACGGTGGACCCGAATCGTCTGGCCGCGTACAAGCTTCCCCTGGACGTCGTCATCGATGCGATTCGCAAGTCCAACAACGAGGTCGGGGGGCGGCTTCTGGAGTTCGCGGGCACCGAGTACATGGTGCGGGGGCGGGGCTATGCGCGATCCCTCCAGGACTTCGAGCAGATCGTGGTGAAGGTCGGGGACGGCGGTGTGCCCGTGCTGCTGAGGGACGTCGCGCGCGTCGAGCTCGGCCCCGAGATCCGGCGGGGGATCTCGGACCTGGACGGCCTGGGCGATCACGTCGGCGGCATCGTGGTGATGCGCCAGGGGGAGAACGCGCTCAACGTCATCCGGCTGGTCAAGGAGAGGCTCAGGGAGCTCGAACCATCTCTGCCCAAGGGCGTGGAGATCATCACCACGTACGACCGTTCCGATCTGATCACGCGGGCCATCCACACCCTGACGCACGAGCTCACCATCGAGATGCTCATCGTCGCCCTCGTCATCCTCCTCTTCCTCTGGCACATCCCGTCGGCAGTGGTGCCCATTCTCACCATCCCGATCTCGGTGCTCCTCTCGTTCATCCCCCTCTACTACATGGGCGTCACGGTCAACATCATGTCGCTGGCGGGCATCGCGATCTCGATAGGCGTGCTGGTCGACGGCGCCATCGTTGAGGTGGAGAACGCCTACAACAAGCTCTACCACTGGCAGGCCGGCGGAAGGAAGGGCGACTTCCATTTGGTGCGCCTGGAAGCGCTCCAGGAGGTCGGGCCGACCGTGTTCTTCTCGCTGCTTGTGATCGCGGTGGCGTTCCTTCCGGTCTTCGCCCTAGTGGACCAGGAGGGCCGCCTGTTCAAGCCCCTCGCCTACTCCAAGAACCTCGCGATGGCCATCGCGTCGCTGCTCGCCATCACCCTCGACCCGGCGATGCGCATGCTCTTCACCCGCATGGATCCCTTCACGTTCAAGCCGCGTTTCCTGGCGTGGCTTGCGACCAGGACACTGGTCGGCACCTACCACCCCGAGGAGAAGCACCCGATCAGCCGCGTGCTGTTCAAGGTCTACGAGCCGGCGTGCCGGTTGGTCCTGCGTTACCCCAAGACCGTCATCGCCACCGCGATCGCGCTGGTGGCCGTGAGCGTGCCCTTCGACTTCAAGCTCGGCTCGGAGGTCATGCCGCCTCTGAACGAGGGCACGATCCTATACATGCCGACTACTTTGCCCGGCATGTCCGTGCAGCAGGCGCGCGAGTTGCTGGAGACCCAGGACCGCGTGCTCAAGTCGTTTCCCGAGATCGAGCGCGTGTTCGGCAAGGCGGGGCGCGCAGAGACCTCCACCGACCCGGCTCCGTTCTCGATGATGGAGACCACGGTCGTGCTGAAGCCCGAGGAACAGTGGGAGGCCAAGCAAAGGTGGTACTCGTCGTGGGGCCCGGGCTGGCTCAAGCGGCTGCTGCGACCCATTTGGCCCGACCACATCTCGTGGGAAGAGCTGGTGGACAAGATGGACCGTACCCTGCAGATTCCCGGCGTCACCAACGCGTGGACGATGCCGATCAAGGGGCGGATCGACATGCTCTCCACCGGCGTCCGCACCCCGATCGGCGTCAAAATCTTCGGCGCCAACCTCAAGGAGATCGAGCGCATCGGCGAGCAGCTCGAGGGGATCCTGCGCGCAATTCCAGGGACCAGGAGCGTCTTCGCCGAGCGTGTGACCGGCGGCTACTTCGTTGACATCGTGCCGCGCCGCGACCAGCTCGCGCGCTACGGGCTCACGATCTCACAGATGCAGGACGTGATCATGAGCGCAATTGGCGGCGAGAACGTCACAACCACGATCGAGGGGCGCGAACGCTACCCCGTGAACGTCCGCTACCCCCGCGAGCTGCGGGACAACCTCGACCGACTCGGCCGCGTCCTGGTTCCCACGCCGGGTGGCGCCCAGATCCCTCTCGCTCAGCTCTCCGACATCCAGCTCGTGCAGGGGCCAGCGATGCTGCGCGACGAGAACGGGTTCCTCGCGGGGTACGTGTACGTGGACATCTCGGGACGCGATGTCGGCTCTTACGTCGAAGAGGCCAAGCGGGTGGTGCGCGACAAGCTCGCGCTGCAGCCGGGCTACGCGCTGTCCTGGAGCGGCCAGTACGAGAACATGCTCCGGGTCCGCGAGCGTCTCAAGGTCGTGGTTCCGATCACGCTGGTGCTGATATTCGTGCTGCTGTACATGAACACGAAATCGATGTTCAAGTCGATGGTCGTCATGCTCGCGGTGCCCTTCTCCGCGATCGGCGCCATCTGGCTTTTCCATTTCCTTCACTACAACGTCTCGATCGCGGCATGGGTTGGGATGATCGCGCTGCTCGGCCTCGACGCGGAGACCGGCGTGTTCATGCTGCTGTTCCTCGACCTCTCGTACGACGACTACAAGAAGCGCGGCTTGCTCGCCGCTGCGGACGGTCTCGATGAGGCGATCGTCCACGGTGCAGTCAAGCGCTTGCGCCCGAAGATGATGACCGTGACCGCCGCCTTCATGGGCCTGCTCCCGATCATGTGGTCCACATCTGCCGGCGCCGACGTCATGAAGCGCATCGCAGCACCGATGATCGGAGGCCTGGTCACCTCGTTCCTGCTGGAGCTGCTCGTCTACCCCGCGATCTACAAGCTATGGAAGGCGCCCGCGCTACGCGAGCAAAACGCCGTTCGAGCTCAGTGAGGACCCCGTGTGAGCGCGCGTTCGAGCACCGCTCTGAAAGCAGGGTCGCCCCGCAATCGATCCCACTTGGGGTCGAGGCGGAGCCAGGCCACCGACACGGGGCTCGGGATCGAGAGCAGGTGCTCGACAGTCACGATCGCTCTGTCGGCCGCTCCCGCGCGCGCAAGGATTTGCGCCTGTCCGAGGAGACAGTCGGCGCCGTCGTAGGCGTCGGCCGAGAGTTGGCAGAGCTCCACCGTCTGGTCGACCGCGCGGATCGCCTCGGCGTGATGGTCGAGCAGTGCATTCGCGTACCCGAGCTCGAGCCAGGCCTCCGCAGTGTTCCGGCTCGCCTCCCTCTCCAGGGCCGAGAGCGCCGCTCCGCAGGACCTAGCCACGCCCTCCCGGTCACCGGCGGCATCCAGGTAGACGCACTCGAACAGCTCCTTGGCCGCAAATCGGAATGAGCCCAGGGGCACGTTACTTGCGATCCTGGAAAGGGTTTCCCGCGCGCCGCGGAAATCCCGGTTGAGGTACTTGACGTACGAGCGGCCGAAAACGATGCCGGGGTGGTCGGGAAGCGGCGCCTCCAGGATCACCCGTTCGGCGCGATCCGTCTTCCCATCCCAGCGCAGGTAGTTCCAGAACCTTTGCAGGTACCCATCGATGCGATCGGGCGAGAGGTTGATCGCCCGCTGGAACGCGCGGTCGGCCTCACCGTACGACCGCAGTCGGGACAGGGTGTCGCCGAGGGAAAGCAGGGCCGCGTAGTTGCTGGGATCGAGGTCCACCACCCGCTCCATCTCGGCACGTGCCTCTTCCCACTTCCCTTGCCTCCGGTGCACGTCGGCGATGAGCGTGAAGAGCCCGCTATCGTTGGGAAGATCTCGAGCCGCGATGCTGTACTCCACGAGCGCACGCCGATAGTCGCGCCGCCCCAGGTGGTGCAGGAACCCGAGGGCCAGGTGCGCCTCGGGCAGGTTCGGCTGAAGGGAGAGGGCACGCCCAGCCGCTTCTTCGGCGCTGGTCAAGCGGTCCGATGTGGGGTTGAAGCCGAAATGGTAGATGCGCGAGTGAGCTACCGACAGCTCGGCGTAGGCCAGGGCGAAGCCGGGATCGAGCGTCACGGCACGTTCGAACATTGCAACCGCCAGGCCCAGTTGCTCGCGGCTCTCGAGGTCGCGGTAGCGAATCCCGCAGAGGTACGCCTGGTATGCATCCGGGTCGCTGGTGGGTCTTGCCGCTAGGCGGCGCTGCTCCGGACCCCGGACGCTCACGCCGAGCTCATGGACGACGCGACTCGCAACGGTGGCGCCGACCTCCACCACGTTGGCGACCCTCGCGAGGTAGCTCTCGCCCCACAGGAGCGTGTCGTCCGTCGCACGGATGAGCTGAGTGTTGACACGCAGTCGGGCGCCGTCAGGCCCCTCGGACTCCCAGCGGACCGTCCCCTCGAGGATGTAGCTCACGCCGAGCTCGTCGGCAATCTGCCGGGCGGACTTGGGCGACCTGGCAGCGTACGCCGCGCTGGCGCGCGAGATCACCCCTACAGCGTGCGCAGCGGCCAAACGCGTCGTGATGTCGTCCGTGATGCCGAGCGCCAGGTAGTCGAGCGCGGCCGGCCCGAGGTTGCGGAACGGGAGCACGACGATCCGCCCGGCAACGCCTGAGGAAAGCCCCGCACGCGACGCCGCGATCCACCTGAACAGCCCCCAGCCCGCGGCTGCCGCGACGACCACCGCAACCGAGACGAGTCCTACAGTGAGGGCCCTGCGCCCCTTCGTGGCCGGCGTCGGCTCCGGCGCGATCAACGGGGCCGCGGCTGCAGGCTCCGCCTCGCCTGCCGGGGCGACCGGGGCGATCACGCGGTATCCGCGGGTGGGTATGGTCTCGATGTACCGCGGGCTGCGAACGTCGTCGCCAAGCGTCTGGCGGATCACGGCAACGGCATGGGTGAGCGTCCCTTCCGAGACGAACTCCTTCGCCCAGACCGCGTCGAGGATCTCCTCCTTCGAGGCCACCTTGCCCGCGTGCTCGGAGAGGCAGACCAGCAGGTCCATGAATCGAGGCTGCAGGGCCCTGGTCTCACCGCCCCGTGTCACCCGGTTGAGGCTCGGTTGCACGAGCCAGTCGCCGAGTCGAAAATCGTCGCTTGTGGTCATTCAGGCATGATCCGTGTTCGTGTGCGGATTATAGCAAGTCCTTGAGAAGCATCAGATTGTCAAGCAACGTCACGAGCCCTGCGACCGCCCCCGTACGGAGAAACTCAGGGGAAACGCCGGGTGGGCGCCGGGAAACGCTCAGGACTTCTTCGCCCCCCGGACCCAGGATGTTACCCAAAGGAGCTGCCATGAACCGGGCCGGGTCGTGTGTCGGAGCGAGGTGTTGGAGTGGGGTCCAGGTCTGCCAGGCTGTCCACTGCAGCCAGGCCTACCCGTCCTTCACTGCCGTGAGCTCCTCTACCCCGGCGGTCGACGTCAACCCGACGCGGCGCCTGCCTTGCTTCGAGGTGGATTGCCCGTCACTAGCGCAACAGCAAGAGAGAGGGAGGACACAATGAGCGGAAACAGGTTCTCAAATCGGACGTGGATCATCGCAGGAGCCATCGTCGTCATCGCGATAGTCGCGGTGCTCGGGCTCTTCTACCCGCGGCCCAAAGTGGGCGACGTTGCGGGCACCATCGGCGGGGTCCAGAAGGCCGAGCGGTACCGGTCGGAACAGATCACCGACAAGGACGTGATCCTGAACCACCCCGAGGTGCAGGCGCTCCTGCAGAACGACCAGATCCAGAAGCTCATCAACAGCAAGGAGTTCCAGAAGGCGCTGAGGAACGGGGCGTTCGCGCAGACGCTCGTGAATCGCAGCTTCCAGCAAGCCTTGCTCAACCCGGCCTTCATCGCCGCCGCAAAGAACCCCGCATTCGTCGCTGCTGCAAAGGACCGGAACTTCGAGGCGCTCGCGAAGAACCCGGCCTTCGTCGCTGCCGCGAAGGACCAGAACTTCGAGGCGCTCGCGAAGAACCCGGCCTTCGTCGCTGCCGCGAAGGACCAGAACTTCGAGGCGCTCGCGAAGAACCCGGCCTTCGTCGCTGCCGC
>JALHTD010000075.1 GCA_022865555.1 Thermoanaerobaculaceae bacterium
ATGCGCACGGCCGCCGGCGAGCTGTTCGAGATCGAGATCGGGCAGTTCTCGCTCGTCGCCCCGCACGCGGTGAACTGACCTCCGGCTTGCGCCTGCAAGCCGGAGGTCATCCTGATGCCGCCGCAGGCGGCAGAAGGATCCCATGAGACCGCAATGACCGTGTGGCTCGCGATTACGAGCCGAGAGTCAGTTCACCGCGTGCGGGGCGACGAGCGAGAACTGCCCGATCTCGATCTCGAACAGCTCGCCGGCGGCCGTGCGCATCTGGTAGGTGCCCTCCATCGTGCCGAACGACGTGGGCAGCGGGCAGAAGCTCGTGTACTCGAACGTCGTCCCGGGCGGCAACACCGGGGTCTCGCCGACGACGCCCGGGCCCTCCACCTCCTCGGTGTGGCCATGGCCGTCGGTGATGATCCAGTGGCGGCGCATCAGCTGGACGCTCTCATCGCCGGTGTTGGTGATGCGCACCCGGTATGCGAAGAAGAAGCTGCCCCCCTCGGGCGCGCTCCGCTCGGGAAGGTAGACCGGTGCCACCCGGACGCGGATCCCCCTGGTCGTGGTGTCGCTCATCGGTGGGCGATTATGCCACCGCCGAGGCCGAAGCGGGGAATGAGTCGCTGCTGCCGCGGTGCTACAATCCGCCGCCGTGAAGAAGAGCGCTCCAAGCAAGCGCCCCGTCAAGGTGGGGATGGTCGGGCTCGGCTGCGCCAAGAACCTGGTGGACGGCGAGGTCATGCTCGGACACCTGGTGGAGCGCGGCGTCGAGGTCACTCCCGACCTGGACGATGCCGAGGTCGTGATCGTCAACACCTGCGGCTTCATCGAGGACGCCAAGCGGGAGTCCGTGGGAGCGATCCTGGAGATCGCGCGGCGGAAGGGGAAGGGGCGGCTGCGCCGGCTGGTGGTGGCGGGGTGCATGGCGCAGGGGTACGCCGCCGAGCTCGCCGCGGAGGTCCCGGAGATCGACGCCTTCGTGGGCCTGGACGAGCTGGAGAGGGTCCCCGAGGCGGTGCTCGGCAGGCTCGGGCGCGGCCACCTCCCCGACCAGCACTGAGCGGTGAAGCTCTACGACCACACCGCTCCGCGCTTCCTGGCCACCGGCGGCGTGTACGCCTACCTCAAGGTCGCCGAGGGCTGTGACAACCCCTGCACGTTCTGCCACATCCCCCGGATGCGGGGGAGCTTCCGCTCGCGGCCGCTCGACTCGCTGGTGGAGGAGGCGCGCCGCCTCGAGGAGGCCGGTGTGCGTGAGCTCGTCCTGGTGGCGCAGGACACCACCCGTTATGGCGAGGACCTCGGCATGGGCCGCGCCGGGCTGCGCCGACTCCTGGAGGCGCTGCTCGAGGGGACCGGCCTCCCCTGGATCCGCTTCCTGTACGCGTACCCCGCCACCCTCGACCAGAGGATCTTTCCTCTGATGGCGCGTGAGAGCCGCCTCGCTCCGTACCTCGACATCCCGCTCCAGCACGCCTCACACAGGGTGCTCAAGCTGATGAAGCGCGGCGGCGGCGCGCGCACCTACCGAGAGCTGATCGCGGCGGCACGCGAGAGCGTGCCCGGGCTCGCCGTGCGCACCACCTTCATCGTTGGCTTCCCCGGCGAGGGGGAGCGGGAGTTCGAGGAGCTGCAGCGCTTCGTGGAGGACGTCCGATTCGACCACGTCGGGGTGTTTGCGTACTCGCACCAGGAGGAGAATCCGGGGGCCGCGCTCGGGAACCCCGTCCCCCGCCGCACGAAGGAGCAACGCCGCAGGCTTCTGATGAGGCAGCAGGAGCGCATCAGCCGCGCGATGCACCGGGTGCTGCGGGGGACCGAGACGACCGCGATCGTGGAGGGGGCGAGCCCGGAGTCGGAGTACCTTCTGCAGGGGAGGCTGCTCGGGCAGGCGCCCGAGGTGGACGGCCGCCTGCTCTTCTCAGACGGGACCGGAAGGCCGGGCGATATCGTCAAGGTGAAGATCACCAAGACGTACGCCTTCGACCTGGTGGGTGAGATCCGGGAGGTGCTGATCCCGGCGCCGTCCCGGCACCGCGCCCTGCTCCCGTCGCTTCCGTCCCTGCGCGCGGCTGCGGTCGGCCGATAGCTGGAACCATGGAGATACTCCGAGACCCCGCGCCGAGCTCCGACCTCCCGCAGTCGGGGATCGTCACCATCGGCAACTTCGACAGCGTGCACCGCGGCCACCAGATGCTGGTCGCGGGCGCGGTTGCGCGCGCCGCGGAGCTGCGGGCGCCCGCCGTGGCGCTCACGTTCGAGCCCCACCCGGAGAGGGTGCTGCGCCCGGAGTCGGGCCTGAAGCTCGTGACCACCAGGGCGCAGAAGGCGCAGCTGCTGGAGCGTCTCGGCGTCTCCACGCTGGTGGAGCTCGGCTTCGACCGCCGCTTCGCTGCGACGCCCGCGGACGAGTTCGCCCGAGAGTTCCTCTTCCGCCGACTCGCCCCCGCCGAGGTGCGGCTCGGCAGCAACTTCCGCTTCGGTGCGAGCCGGCTCGGCGACGTCAACTCCCTCTCGGTGGTGGGGTACGAGCTCGGGTTCTCGGTGGTAGGTGTGGAGCCGCTACTTGACGGCGGCCAGGCGATCTCCTCGACGCGCCTCCGGCGCGAGATAGCCCACGGCAGGGTCGAGGAGGCGTGGCGGCTGCTGGCGCGACCGTTTTACGTGGACGGCAACGTGTACCGGGGCGAGCGCATGGGTCGCAAGCTGGGGTTTCCGACCATCAACGTCGAGGTGGAGAACGAGCTGCTGCCGGCGCATGGCGTCTACATCACTGCGGTGGACATCCCGTCTTTCTCCAGGGTGTTCCCTTCGGTGACCAACATCGGCGTGCGCCCGACGATCTATGAGAACTACAGGGTCACCGTCGAGAGCCACGTGCTGGACTTCACCGGTGACGTGTACCGCGAGCCGGTGCGCCTGTTTTTCCTGCGGAGGCTGCGCGACGAGATGGTCTTCCCCTCGAGCGTGGAGCTGGTGGCCCAGATCGGGCGGGACGTCGAGACCGCCAGGCTCTACTTTGCGCAGCAGGGCCTGCCCGAAGCGGAGCTGGTGCGCCGATGAACTATCCGACGCTGCTCGTGCTGACCATCGTTGCGGTGCTGTCGGGGGTCGCCTTCCTCGTCCTCTGGCTGGATCGGTACAAGACCGAGCCCGTGCTGCGGCTCGTGCTGGCGGCGTGCTGGGGCTCGATGTGCCCGCTGCTGTTTCGCCTCGCGGACCCGGCGGTGGGCCTGGCGGTGGACCTCGACCCGCTTCTTGGGACGGCGCTGCCGGCCGCCGCCGGGCTGCTCGAGGGGCTCCTCCTCGCGGCAGTCCTGGTGGTGCTGGCCACCAGCCACTTCCTCGACGGCCCTCTCGATGGGGCGGTGTACGGCACGGTGGCCGGGCTGGGGTTTGCCGCGTTCCAGAGCCTTGCGGCGCTCCACCAAGGCTGGTCGCCGCCCGACCCGAGCGTGGCGGTGTTCATGACCCTCGTGCGTGCGGGCGCGACGGCGCTGGTGGGAGCCGGCATAGGGTTGGCGAAGCTCGCCGTGCGCATGGCGCTGCGGGTGCCGTGCGCTCTCGCGGCGGTGCTGGCCGCGGGTCTGAGCCGTTGGCTCCTTTCCGTTTTGGCGGTCCGTGGGTGGGGCGTCTGGGGCCAGCACAACACTCCCTTCAACCTGGCGCTTGTCGCCGCGGCGGCCCTGCTCCTCGTGGGGGTGTTCTGGGCCGCCCTGGCCCTCGAGCACCGGGTCCTGGTCCGGCAGCTCGGTGATGAGGTGGCGCTGGGCGTGCTTCCGTCGTGGGTCGTCGAGGTGCTGCCGAGCTACCGGCGCCGAATTCGCTCCGCCTGGTGGGCGCGGAGGGACGAGCGACGCGAGATCATCCGCCTCCTCACGTCGCTCGCGTTCCGCAAGCACCGGCTCCGCGGGCTGTCGGAGGAGCGGGCCCGCCTCTACGGCCTCGAGGTCGGGAGGCTTCGGCAGCGGGCGCGCACCCTCCTGGCCCTCGCCCCCGGTACCGACCCCGGTCTGGAGGCGCCGGAGTGAGCGCACGCTCCGAGAGCCCCACCGAGCGCCGCCGGCTGCCGCACGGCCTTCGAGTGCGGTCCGACGATCGTGCCCGACGAGAGCATCTACGGCTACGTGTGCTATGGTTCGCGATAGCCGCGTCGGCACGAGTACCTTGCCGCGCGTGAGGAAACCGGGAGAGAGCCCGTGAACAACCGAGGAATCCACGTCTTCACTTCGGAGTCGGTGACCGAGGGTCACCCGGACAAGGTGTGCGACCAGATCTCGGACGCGGTCCTCGACGAGGTGA
>JALHTD010000076.1 GCA_022865555.1 Thermoanaerobaculaceae bacterium
CCTCATGCCTCCCGTGCCGGTAAGCCCCACGCGCACCGACATATTCAACCGCCTCGCGGCCCCTTCCCGCGAGCACCCTCTGGGTACCGACGACGTCGGCCGGGACGTCCTCGCGCGGCTGCTCTCTGGCGCGCGGGTGTCGCTCGCCGTCGGTGGCCTGGCATTGGCCGTGGCGCTGATCCTCGGCGTGGGTGCCGGGCTCGCCTCGGGCTGGACCGGGGGGATCGCGGATGCCGTGCTGATGCGGCTCGTGGACGCGCTGCTGGCGATCCCGATGCTGTTCCTGCTGCTCTTCCTCGCCGCGGTGTTCCGGCCCTCGCTCGGCGCGCTGGTGGCGGTCCTGGGGTTCTCGTCGTGGATGGGCGTGGCGCGCCTGGTCCGCGGCCAGGTGCTCTCGCTCAAGGAGCGGGAGTTCGTGCTGGCGGCGCGCGCCATCGGTGCGGGCCCCTGGCGCATCGCGTTCGTCCACCTCCTCCCCAACGCGCTCACGCCGGTCGCCCAGGACGGCGCCCTCCGCCTCGGGGACCTTATCCTCGTGGAGGCCTCGCTCTCGTTCCTCGGCCTGGGAGTGCAGCCGCCCACCCCGTCGTGGGGCAACATGGTGGCCGACGGCCAGGCCGTGCTGGCCAACGCCTGGTGGCTGACGTTCCTCCCCGTCGCGCTGGTAGCCCTCACCGTGATCGCGGCCGCTCTGGTCGCCGACGGCCTGCAGGAGATCGCCCGCCGCGAAGCCAGCGTCCGCTAACCCTGTAAGCCGCTGTCATTCTGAGGGGGCCCAAAGGGCCACCGAAGAATCCCATCGCGTTGCGAGGACGGTTGACCACGCCCCGCAGTGGCCCATGGCGCTTCAGGCACCTTGGGATCCTTCTCCCGTCCTGCCCTGCAGGACGGGATCAGGATGACCGGGGGTTGTTCTCCGTCATTCTGAGGCCCGAAGGGCCGAGGGTGGGGTGAGGGCCCGTCGCCACCACCACGCGGACACCGTCAGAGCCCAGCTTGGGGTAACATCGCTGCGATGAACCGTCGTCGTCGCGGCCGCTCCCTCGCCGAGTACTTCATGGCGGCCATTGGCCTGGCGATCATCGTCTTCGTCGTCGCGCTCATCGCGACCCCGGGCTCGTGCCGTTTCCGCATCTCCCCCGAGGTCGGGATCCAGCCCAGCGCCCCGCGCCCGACTCCCGTCCCCACTGCGCAGCCCTGACGCCCTGCTGTTCGTGCGGGCGGTGTAACAACTGGCAGTCCGTTTGCATATAATCCGGTGGCCGGGGAGCTCTGCTTCCCGCCTCGGGTTGTAAAGGCCGTGCGCCGCACGCCCCTCATGCGGCCCCCGGCCCCGGAGGAGAAACATGGGTAACTGGATGAAAACAACGCTACTTCTTGCGATCCTCACCGGACTGCTGCTGTGGATCGGCGAGATGCTCGGCGGACAGCAGGGCATGATCATGGCCCTGATCTTCGCGGGCGTGATGAACTTCGTGGCGTACTTCTTTTCGGACAAGATCGCCCTCGCCATGCACCGCGCCAAGCCTGTGGACGAGGCGAGCGCCCCACAGCTCTACGCGGCGGTCGCGGAGCTGGCCCAGCGGGCCAGCATCCCCATGCCTCGCCTCTACGTGATCCCCGAGGCCCAGCCCAACGCGTTCGCGACCGGCCGCAACCCCCAACACGCGGCGGTCGCGGTCACGGAGGGGCTTCTTCGGACGATGGACAGGGAAGAGCTCAAGGGCGTCCTGGCCCACGAGCTGACGCACGTGCTTCACCGGGACATCCTGATCTCCTCGATCGCCGCGACGATCGCGGGCGCCCTCGCAATGCTCGCTCGCATGGCCGGCTACGCCATGATGTTCGCCGGGCGGGGCGAACGCGAGGAACGTGGGGGAGGCATGGGCGGGCTTTTCTTCATCATCGTCGCGCCGATCGCGGCGCTGCTGATCCAGCTCGCGATCTCGCGCTCCCGCGAGTACGCGGCCGACGAGGGCGGCGCCAAGCTGGCCGGCAACCCGATGGGGTTGTCGTCGGCGCTGCGCAAGCTCGGCGCCTACACCCAGCGCATCCCGATGCAAACCGCCCAACCGACCACCGCGCACATGATGATCGCCAACCCGTTCTCCGGCGGCGGCATCACGTCGCTTTTCACCACCCACCCGCCGATGGAGAAGCGCATCGCCCGCCTGGACGCCATGGTCGGGAGGATGTGACGATTGCCCGGCAGGTGCCGGGCAATCGTCATCCTGACCCCGCCAACGGCGGGGGAAGGATCTCGTGGCACCTGCAAACGCACCGCTGGCATCCTAAGCCCCGCCCACCTGCTGTCGTCCTGAGGAGCCACGCCAGCGGCGTGACGACGAAGGATCTCGTCGCACCTGCAGCACCAGGCTCTCTTTCGGTCGGAAGAGCGCCGGGGTGAGGGCGCTCCTTGCTGCGTGTGCCGCGCCGATTGGCTACTCGGGCCACAGGGTTGCGGGCAGGGTGTAGCATCGAATAGCGAGCAATGAAGAAAACGCCGCAAGCGCGACCGCCGGGTCTGGAGCAAGAAGGTGAGAAAGTGATACACGGTACCGATGCCGGCCGCGCTGTGCCCTCTCCCCTACCCCAACAAGGGTGTAGCATCAAGCGGCGAGCATGGAAGAAGGGCCCGCAAGCGTGACCGTCGGGTCCAGGCCCAACACGTGAGAAAGTGATGCCCGGCACCTATGTGGAATTAGCTAGCTGTGGGAATGAGGAATGGGCGGAGGTCTGAGATGAGGCGATCTCGAGTTCTGTCGCTGTCCATTGCGCTTCTTCTCCCGCTCCTGGCCGTAATGGCCTGCCGCCAATCCGATGCGGTGCCCGAGTACAGCGCCACCGTTGTAGTCTCGCGTGGGCCCTACCGGGATTGGAACGGCAAAACTCACACTGGCAGCACGTACCGGGCGAAGGCCTATGTCACGTCGGAGCGCGCCAGAGTGGATTTCGAACCGTCACCCGCGGGGAGGGTCCCTTGGCCCGAACGCGAGAAAACCAATCCTTTCTGGGGATCCAGGGCGCGGCTCGTGTTGAGTTTTGCCGATCAGAGTGGGTGGGAGGTGGATCCGGAAATCGGCGAGCACGCCGAAGATCTCGATCGTGCGCCAGAGAAACAGCGCTTGCAGATTAAGTTCGAGCTGTTCTCGCTGCGCCCGGGGAGTGTGAGTGGCGCCTTGGCCAATCCTTGTTCCGGGGGAGTCGTTTTCCCCTATCCTGAAAGTGTTGAGGTTCTTCAGATTCTGCTGCCGGAGAAGTGCACGCCACTCGGCGAGGAAACCCTCCACGGGCGCAGAGTCACGAAGTGGGAGGCCCGGAGGCCGGACAGGCGAACGCCTATTTGGCTGTGGGTGGATCGCAATCTGGAATTGCTTCTCAAAGTGTCTGAAGCGAGTCGGACATACCAGGAATTTAACCCGAACCAAAACAGGCAAGTAGAAGTGTCTGCCCCGAGTTCGACATACGAGCTCGTTGACCTGAAGCAAAAGAAGCAAAAGCCCAGTCTCTTTGACCGGCCGCCGCATTTTGTCGAGAAATAGAGGTGCTGGGTAGGTATCACGAGGCAGTTGACGTTTCCGCGGCGCGCGGGGCCCCTCTCCTGGCGCGCGGGAGAGTACGGCAGTGAGGGCGCCCTCTACTGGCCGCGCCGGGTCCCCACTCGCGCCAGAGGGTTGGGCATGGTGCAGGATCGACTGGCCAGCAATGAACAAAAGGACTAGCTCTGGCGCTTGAGGTGGCGGCGGACGAGGTGTGCCTGGCAGGCGGCTCGCGAGGGTGGGACGACCGTGCCGAGAAGCGCGCAGTTCGCCGAGTGGGAAGGGGCGCCGAGGGCGATCGGGGTTTCGAACACCAGCACCGTGTCACTCTGCGCCGTCTGCGCGGGCCAGACGGGCAGCGCAGCTCCGTTCGGATCGCCGGTGCGGGCGAAGTTCACCCAGTAACCCTGCATCTGTTGCGAGAGGGCACGTTCGGCCTGAGTCACGCCGCCCTGCATCGCGTCGAGATTCCCGAAGACAAAGCGCAGCTCCGCGCCGTGGAAAGCGCCGCCACCGGGGAAAGACGCGAGGACATGGATGAACTCGTACCCCCAGGTTGGTTGGCGCGGGGCGAGCTGCTCACGGAAACTGCGCGTGGGACAGAAGAAACCGTAGTCGGTAGCGAAGGCCTGAAAGGCGCCCCGCACGCTGCCGTACGCAGAGGTCGGGTAGGCAGCGAAGATCTGGACGATCTGCGCGTCTGAGATCCCCGGAATGAGGCCGCGGATGGCGGCCGCGGCCTCGGTCGGGGTGTCGACGGGGGTAGCATTCGTTGCGACCGTGCCGTCGTCGGCGTTGGTGCCGAGAATGACCGGGACC
>JALHTD010000077.1 GCA_022865555.1 Thermoanaerobaculaceae bacterium
CCATTCGTGCCGAGGCGTCCAGCAGGTCGCCGAACTTGACGCGGGCGTTGCAGTGCGCGCAGGGCAGCGGGGTCTCGCCCGCCAGGTACGACTCCACGAACGGCTCGATCACCGCACGACGGAACGCGCCGCTCATCTCGAGGATGTGGTGCGGGATGCCGATCCGGGAGCACACCGCCCGGGCCATCTCGACGTCGGTCGGCGAGCAGCAGCGCGACACTCCGAGGCCGTATGCGGAAAGATCCGCGAGCATGAGCGTCACGCCCACGACCTCGTGTCCCTCTCGGGCGAGCAGAGCGGCCGCGACGGCGGAGTCCACTCCACCCGACATTGCCCCGACGACACGTGTCTTCAAGGCTTGTGCCGACCCCTCACTCTTCCCTCGCGGTGTCGTGCATGTCGGTCACGATGAACATGAGCGTGGTCGTCCCCAGGCTGAACTCCTGGTTGCTGAAGATCGAGGCCTTCTGGACGCGGACGCCGTCCACGTAGGTCCCGTTCGTGGAGCCGAGGTCGATCACCATCGCCTCGTCCCCCCGGATCTCCAGCATCGCGTGCCTGCGCGAGACCTCACTGTCCTGGAGCTGCACATCACTTTCCGTGCCGCGCCCGAGGACGGTCCTCGGCTTGGTCACGGTGTAGATCTGCCCAGCGTTGGCACCCATGATCACGGCCAGCGAGTACCGCCGGTGGGTGGGCAGCGGCGCCAGCTGGGGAAGGTTCGAATCGGCCTCGAGCACCGCTGACTTGTTCGCGTCGCGCTCCTTGGCGGATTTTTCCGTGCCGTGAACGGGGACCACCGCGGTCTGCGCCGCTTCCGCCCCGGCCAGCAGGGGCCTGGTGACTTCGAACACGTTCGAGCACTTGGTGCACCTGAGCTTCTTGCTGACGCTGTCGCCGAATCGGGACTCCTCGTACTGGTACTTGGTCTTGCAGCTCGGGCAGCTCACGATCACGGCGCACCCCCTTGACCACGACACCCCGCACGTTCGAGTGCCGCCGCAGGGCCCGGTACGTCGCCCTTAACCCTACCCGGCCCCAGCGACAATCTCAGTGTACCCTCCGCCGCCGTCCGGCCAAAGCCCAGCGCCTCCGGAGCCCTCTGCTCCCCCGCGACGTCGGGGCCGGGGCGTGCCGGCTTCCCGAGACCCGATCGCAGGATACCAGACCCGCCGACGGGTATACGGGCGCATCGACCGCGTGCTCTGGAAGCGGAGCATAGCCACGGTCGAGATCGGGCCTGGGCGCGCCCGTGTTACGATTCCGGCGTGAGCGCAACCGCAAGGGGCAAGGGCCCGTCCGGACGGGGAACCGGCGCTGCTGGCGGCTCCCACGCACCCGCTCAGGGCGTGCAGGTCCTTCACATCCCGGCCAGCGAGTCGGCCGAGCGGGCTGTGCTCGGTGCGGTCCTCGCCGACGCCAACTGCTTCTACAGGGTCGTGGACACGGTCGGTCCGGAGGACTTCTACACCGACACCCACCGGGCCATCTTCGAGGCCTTCATGCGTCTCGCCGCGGAGAACCGCGACATCGACCTTCTCACCACGACCGATCAGCTGGAGCGAAGCGGCACGCTCGACGCCGCGGGCGGCGTGGCCTACGTCGCGAGCCTCGCCGACGGGCTCCCCGATCCCGCCAACGTCGAGCACTACGCGGCGATCGTGCGCGAGCGCGCGGTCAAGCGCCAGCTCCTGAAGATCTCGCAGGAGATGATGGCCATGTGCGCCCGCGAGGAGGGCGAGGCGATGGACGCCCTCGACGCGGCGGAGACCCAGATTCTCGCCATCGCCGAGCGCGCGATGCGCGGCGGGCTGCGCCCGGTCGGCAAGCTCGTCCACGAAGAGGTGGCGCACATAGAGCGGGTCTCGAAGTCGAGCGCCCCCTACACCGGGATCGAGACCGGCTACTACCGCCTGGATGAGCTCACGTCCGGCCTCCAGAAGCAGGACCTGATCATCCTGGCGGCCCGCCCCGGGGTCGGCAAGACAGCCCTGGCGCTCAACATCGCAGCGCACTGTGCCGTACGCCACAGCCTGAAGGTGGCTGTCTTCTCCCTCGAGATGTCGGCGGTCGCGCTCACCCGCCGGCTGCTGGCCGCGGAGGCGCGCATCAACCTGAAACGGCTGACCCGCGGCCTCCTCTCCAAGACCGCCGACGCCCGCCAGGAGGCCTCCGACTGGCAGCGCCTCGCCGAGGCCGCGGACCGGCTCGCGGAGGCGCCGCTCTGGGTCGACGACACCGCGGGAATCTCGATCCTCGAGCTGCGCGGCAAGTGCCGGCGGATGATGATGGAGCACGGCCTCGACCTGGTCGTCGTCGACTACCTGCAGCTCATGTCCTCCGGGATCAAGGCCGAGAACCGCACCCAGGAGGTCTCTGCCATCACGCGGGGTCTCAAGGCGGTCGCCAAGCAGCTCAACGCCCCGCTGCTCGTTCTCTCGCAGCTGTCCCGCAACCCCGAGCGACGCGGCGACCAGCGGCCCCAGCTGTCCGATCTCCGCGAGTCGGGGTCCATCGAGCAGGATGCCGACGTCGTGGTCTTCATCAACCGCAAGAACCGCGCCCTCCAGCCGGCCGCGGGGCTCGAGGAGGAAGAGGACTGGCGCCTGGCCGACATCACCATCGCCAAGCAGCGCAACGGCCCCACCGACATGTTCAGGCTCGTCTTCCTGGAGGAGTTCACGCGCTTCGAGAACCCGGAGTTCTCGACCTATGAGCGCTGAGCCCGAAGCGGTCTCGCGCGCCGGGGCGTTCCTCGAGCGCGTCGGCACAAACGGCATTCACCTCTTCGAGGAGGTCGGGCGCTTCTTCTACATTCTCCACACCACGATCTACTGGGCGTTCCGGAGGCCGTTCGACGGCAGGGAGTGGGTGCGCCAGATGGTGCGTGTCGGCGTGGACTCGATCCCCGTGGTGGGTCTGACGGCGATGTTCACCGGAATGGTGATGGCACTGCAGACCTATCGGGGCTTCGAGCGTTTCCACGCCGAGGGGTACGTCGCCTCGGTGGTGGCGCTCTCGCTCACCCGCGAGCTCGCTCCGGTGCTGGCCGCGCTCATGATCGCCGGTCGCGTCGGCTCGTCGCTGGCGGCCGAGCTCGGGACCATGCGGGTGACCGAGCAGATCGACGCCCTCTACGCGATGGCCGTCGAGCCCGTTCAGTACCTCGTGGTGCCGCGTGTCGGCGCCACCACGCTGATGCTCCCTCCCCTGGTGGCTTTCGCCAACGGCCTCGGCATCTTCGGCGGATATTCGATCGCGGTGGGCCTGCTGGGCGCCAACCCCGTCAATTACTGGGACAAGACCTTCCAGTACCTCGACCTGAACGACGTCTTCTCCGGCCTGATCAAGGCGGCGGTGTTCGGGCTCATTCTCTCCGTGACCGGGTGCTCGAAGGGCTTCTTCACCACGGGTGGCGCGGAGGGCGTAGGACGCGCAACGACCAGCGCGGTCGTGATGGCCTCCTTGGTGATCCTGGTGTCGGATTTCTTCCTCACCAAGATCCTGTTCTGAGGGGATGATGGCGACTGGGACGCGCGCAAACGGGAGAGGGGCGGGACCGGAGCAGGACACGCCCACCATCGCCGTCATCGACCTCTGGAAGAGCTTTGCCGGACGGGAGGTCCTACGCGGCGTCAACCTCGAGGTCGCGCGTGGCGAGTCGTTCGTCATCGTCGGCGGCTCCGGGGTGGGCAAGAGCGTGCTGCTGAAGCATCTCATCGGCCTCATAGCCCCGGACCGCGGACACATCATCATCGATGGCGAGGACCTCACGCAGTCCGATCCGGTCAGGTGCCTGGCGCTCCGCCGCAAGTTCGGCATGTCGTTCCAGGAGGGCGCGCTGTTCGACTCCATGAACGTCTTCGAGAACATAGCCTTCCCGCTCCGGCGCCACACGGCCATGACCGAGGGCGAGATCGCCGCGCGGGTGCGGGAGTGCCTCGGTCTCGTGCACCTCGACGGCGTCGAGCTCAAGGCCACCAACGAGCTCTCGGGCGGAATGCGGCGGCGCGTCGGATTCGCGCGTGCGATCGCCCTTCAACCCGAGATCCTCCTGTTCGACGAGCCCAACACCGGGCTCGACCCGATCACCGCGGGAGTGGTGAACAGCGTGATCGTCGAGATGCGCGAGCACCTGGGCGTGACGATGGTGACGATCACCCACGACATGAAGTCGGCGTTCCGCATCGCGGACCGGATTGCCATGCTGCGGTCGGGCCGGATCGTCGCGAGCGCCAGCCCCGAGGCCTTCCGTTCCCTCTCGGACCCGTACATCCAGAAGTTCCTCGCCGGGGAGCCGCTGGAGGAGGATGTGGCATGAGCAACACCGCAAGAGTCGGTCTTTTCATGTTGCTCGCCCTGATAGTGCTGGGCGTGTTCATCGTCAAGATCGAGGAGATCCCGATCGGCGTGAAGGGTGGCCGCGTTCGGATCAGCGCGGTCTTCCCTTCCGTGGCGGGGCTGGACGAGAAGAGCCCGGTTCGCATCGCCGGCGTTCGGATCGGCATCGTGGAAGCGATCTCGTTGCAGGGTGACCGCGCGCTCGTCACCCTGGCCCTCGACCCGGGGATCGTGCTGCACGAGGGGGCCCGGGCCCAAGTCACGAGCCTCGGCATGCTCGGCGACAAGTACGTCGAGCTCTACCCCGGCAACCTCTCCGGTCCCCCGCTCAAGCCGGGGACCGTCCTCCAGGGGGCGAGCCCGATCGGCTTCGACGAGGCGATCAAGACGTTCAACGACCTCGGCAGCGACCTCAAAGCAGTGAGCGCTTCGCTCCGGCAGTCACTCGGGGGCCCCGAAGGGCAGAAGCGCCTCGACGAGATCATCGAGAACGTCAGGCTGCTCTCGGCCGACCTGAAGGGCGCCGTGGAGGCCAACCGCAGCAACGTCGACGGCACGATCGCGAACTTCCGTTCGTTCTCGGAGACGCTCAAGACCGAGCTGCCGCGGATCGCGGAGAAGATGAACAAGCTCGCCGACCGGGTGGACGCTCTGGTCGGGGACAACCGGCAGAACCTGGACGAGTCCATCGCCAACATCAAGGAGCTCTCCGCCAAGCTGCGCGTCTCGGCCGACAACCTGAACGACATCTCGGGCAAGATCGCGCGCGGCGAGGGCAGCATCGGCAAGCTGGTCAACGACTCGAGCACGGTCGACAACCTGAACGCCAGCCTGAAGTCCGCGTCGGAGGGCTTCCAGAGCCTCAAGAGCACGCTCGGCCGGACGGAGCGCTGGCGCCTGAATATCAATCTGCGGAGCGAGGCACTGCCCGCGCTTTCCCAGCCCAGCAACTCCCGCAGCACCATCGGCTTCGACCTCGCCACGAGCCCGGAGCGGTTCTTCCGCCTCGAGTTCGTGAACTCCCCCTTCCCGCGCGTCTACACCTCGACCGAGGTCGTCACCACCATTTTCCCCGATGGGCACCGGGAGACCGTCGCGCAGGCCAGTGTGAGGACCTCGGGAAGAAACAGCGTGAACGCCCAGGTCGGCTACGACTTCCGTGGCACCATCCTGCGCGCCGGCCTGTTCGAGTCCACCGGCGGCGTGGGCGTCGACCGGGCGATCGCGAAGGACAAGCTCCTCTTCACGCTGGAGGCCTACGACTTCACGCGCGACATCAAGCCGCCTCACGTCCGTCTGGAGGGACGCTGGTACATGAACAAGAACCTGTTCGTCTTCGGGGGCTGGGACGATCCGATTTGGACGCAACGCTCCTCCTACCTGCTCGGGGCAGGGGTCACGTGGGGGGACGAGGACCTCAAGTACCTGCTCGGCACCGCGGCCTCGGCGGCCCCGAGGTAGGGATGGTCCGGGAGGGCGCAACCTTCGAGTGCACCGCGTGCGGCCAGCGCTCCCAGAAGTGGCTCGGCCGGTGCCCGTCCTGCGGAGGCTGGAACACCCTCGAAGAGCTCCCGGTCGAGCTGCGATCCGAGACCAGGCGTCGCGCCGAGGTCCCGGCTCCGGTGCCGCTGTCCGCAGCCGAGCTGAGAGACGCCCCGCGGATCCTCACCGGCATCGCCGGCTTCGACCGCGTCCTGGGCGGCGGCCTCGTGCCCGGAAGCGTCGTTCTGCTGGCCGGCGAGCCCGGAGTGGGCAAGTCCACCCTCCTCCTCCAGGTGGCCGCCAGGCGCCCCGACCTCGGGCCCGTGCTGTACGTGAGCGCCGAGGAATCGGCCCGCCAGGTGGCGCTGCGCGCCCAACGACTGGGCTGCACCTGTGATCACGTGCTGCTCCTGCCGGAGCCGGCCGTCGAGCTCGTCGTGGCGGCAGCGCGCCGATTGAGGCCCGCCCTGGTCATCGTGGACTCGGTGCAGACGATGTTCTCCGAGCGGGTGCCCGCGGTTCCGGGGAGCGTGAGCCAGGTGCGCGAGGTGGCGACCAACCTCCTCGACCTCGCCAAGCGTGACGGCCCGCCGGTGGTGCTGGTCGGCCACATCACCAAGGAGGGGCTGGTTGCGGGGCCCAAGGCCCTCGAGCATCTGGTGGATGCCGTGCTGGAGTTCTCCGGTGGCAGCGGCCACCCGCACCGCATCCTGCGCTCGACCAAGAACCGCTTCGGCCCCGCGCTGGAGCTCGCCCTCTTTGCCATGAGCGACGCCGGGCTCGAGGAGATCGCGAGCCCATCCGCGGTGCTGCTTGCCGACCGCCGTGCCGGCTCCCCCGGCTCCGCGGTTGCGGTCGTGCTGGAGGGCAGCACCCCCCTGCTTGTCGAGGTGCAGGCGCTGGTCTCCCGCTCGCCGCTCGCCAACCCCAGGCGCGTCGCTCAGGGCGTGGACGCCGGGCGGCTCGCCCTGCTGCTCGCCGTGATCGAGAAACGGGCTGGGGGGCGGTTCGCCGACCGCGACGTGTTCGTGAACCTGGTCGGCGGCGTCAACGTGGAGGAGCCGGCCCTCGACGTAGCAGTGGCCGCAGCGCTGATCTCGTCCGGGGCGGACCGGCCGTTCCCGGCGGACCTGGCGTTCTTCGGCGAGGTTGGCCTGCTCGGCGAGATCCGCGCCGTCAGCCGCCCCCTCGAGCGCCTGCGCGAGGCAAAGGCTCTGGGGTTTGCGCGCTGCGCGGTCCCCGCCTCCACGCAGGTGGTGGCGGAAACCGGAGTCAAGCTCCTCCCGCTCGCCGACGTGCGGGAGCTCGGGCAGCTCCTGCAGGCGCTGGATTCCTGAGGGGGCGGAACGAATGGCGGGCGCGGACATCGCAGGCGCGCTGGTGCGGGTGCTGAACGACCTCGAGGCGCTCCGCCGCTCCCTGCGCCTCTACCCCGCCTCGCACCCTGCCCTGCAGCCGGCCCGCGAGCGCATTCGCGGGCGAGTGCTGGCCTTGGGAAACGAGGGCGAATCCGCGATCCTCTCGTTCGGTCCCGACCAGCTCTTCTGGAACGGCGAGAAGGTTTCGCTTCCGGCGGCCGCGCCGGCCGTGAGGCTGGTCGCCCTGCTGTTCCACCTCGGCCTCGCCGCCCTGCGGCTGCGCTTCCCCCAGGCCTGTGACGGCCTGCCGGACCTTGCGGGGCGGATCGCCGCCCTGCACGAGCCGCCCGCCGAGAGCGACCGCGCCTGCCTGCTGGCGGAGGCCGGCTCCCTCTCCGGCGTGGAGCTCGTGCCTCTCGATCTTTCGGACGTGCAGCTGGTCTCACCCGATGCGCCGACTCCCCCGCCCGGATCGCGGCCGGTGTGGGCCGACCTGGCACGCCGTCTCTCGCGCGACGGCGCCTTTCCCCTGGCCGGCGAGATCCACGAGGGCGAGCTGACCCCCGGCATGGTCCTCGAGCTGCTCACGACCTCCCCCGACCCCGAGACGCTCTTCGACCACCTCTTCCTTCAGCTCGGCGAGGTCGTGCGCGCGGGCCCCGAATCCCGCCGCGAGGCGGTCCTGGCCGAGACGCGCGAGTTCTTCGCCGAGCTCGTGGGGCTCCTCGACCCGGAGCGCCGGAAGCTGGCGGTCGCAGTGGCCCTCAGGCACCTGCCGGTTGTGGGCGAGCGCGATTCCTGGGTCGCGGCCGAGGTGCTCCTCGACGCCGTCGAGCTGATGCTGATCCAGGAGCTCCCGATACCCGACGTGGTGCAGCGGGCGCTCCACCGGATGGCCGCGCCGCTGTCCGAGCAGAGCCCGGAGATGCCGGAGGAGCTGGCGGCGCGCGCTCGGCACCTGCTGGCCCGGGTCCCTCTCACGCAGCTCGCCGACGTCACGCGCCTGGTCTCGGGCGAGGATGAACCGCTGGCCGGCTGGGAGGGCGCGCCGTTTGTGCAGGAGTTCGTCGCCGAGCTCGGGGAGGAGCGGATCAGGCTCCACCTCGTGCGGCTCCTCCAGGAAGCGATCACTCTCTGGCCGGGCGAGCCCGTGGCCAGGCGCGCGGCGGTGCGCCTTGCCGAGGAGTTCGCCGCCGCCCTGGAGGTCGGAGACGTGGCCACTGCTGTTCGCCTTGCCCCGCTGATCGCCGCCGCCTCCGATGCCGAGGCTCTCCAGGTCGCCAGCGAGATCGGCGTGCCCGCCGCCGTGCGGGCCTTCAAGGCCTACGATCGCACCCACCACGCGGACCTGACCGCGGTCCTGGTCGCGCTCGGCGAGAGCGCTCTCCCGGCGATACTCGACGCCCTCGCGGAGGAGGAGAGCCTGGCGGTCCGCAAGCGCCTGCTCGAGGTGGTGGCCCGTCAGGGAGAGCGAGCCTTCCCGCACCTCGTGCCCCTGCTCGACGACCCGCGCTGGTTCGTGGTCCGCAACGCGGCCTTTCTGCTGCGCCGCCTGGGGCACCCCGATGCGGCGCGCCTGCTCAAGGCGCGGGTCGCCCGCTCGAAGCCGAAGGTGCTGGCCGAGATCCTCAAGGCCATGGTCGCACTCCAGGACCCCGAGTGGTTTCCCCTCCTCCTCCACAGCCTCGACTCCGAGGACGAGGAGCGGCGCAGAGTGGCCCTGGAGGTGGCCTCGCAGATCCGTCACCCCGACGTTGTGCGAGCCGTCCTGGAGAGGCTCTCCCCACGCATCGGCGGAAGGCTGCGGGAGTCCTTCAGCCTGGAGCTGATCCACGCCCTCGGCCGGCTGCGCGACCCGGCCGCCCTTCCGGCGTTGCGCGAGGTCCTGTCGCTGCGCCAGTGGCGGTATTCCTTCTCCCTGGCCCCCGCGCGCCGCGAGGCGGCCGCCGCGGTGGCCCGGCTCGAGGGTCCGGATGCACGCGCCCTGGCCGCCGAGCTTGCCCGCAGCCGCGACGAGGCGATCGCCGAGGACGTACTGATCGCGATGCAGGCGCAAAGGGAGCCCGAGGAGGACGAGTGAGCTGGAGCACGGACTGGGGGGCGCTGGTCCAGGCGACCATCGCAGAGCTGGCGGCCGGGACGACCACGGTTGGACTCTACGGCAGCTCGCACCCGCGCGCCGTTCAGGCGCTCGGCCAGCTCGCCTCGCAGATCGGAACGCTGCTGGCCGGCGAGGAGGAGCTGGCTTTCGTGCTGCTCGGAGAAGAGCTCTTCGTCCAGGGCCAGCCCTTCACGCGCGTCTCACGTCAGGCTCCTGCGGTGATCCGCCGCCTGCGGCGACGCGGGGTCGAGCACGTGAGCTTCCGTCGAGGGGTGAACCAGGAGGAGCTGCGCTCGTTCCTCGAGGAGCTCGCGGCCGCCGACGACTCGCCGGTGAGGTCGCGCCCCAACATTCAGGTCGGCAGGGTCGAGCTCTCCGAGAGCGAGCTGGGTGGCCCCGACGAGAGGCAGGGGGGGCGGAAGGGGCGCCGCCTCGCCACCGTGCGGGACAGGGTCTCGGTGATCCAGGAGTGCTTCGCTGACGTCGTGGCGGGTCGCCCGCTGGCCGTCGGGCAGCTCGAGGTCGTCGCCCGCACCCTGCTGGAAGCGCTTGGCGGCGATCCCCATTTTCTGCACCACCTGGCGCCGTGGGAAGGCGAGGAGCGCTGGCAGGCCGTTCATGCCCATAACGTGGCTGCGGTCACCATGGGGTTGGCGCGGCTTGCCAACGTTGGAGCCGTTCCCTGCCGCGACCTCGGCGTCGCTGCCCTCGTTCACGACATCGGAAAGGTGTTCTTTCCGGCCGAGCTGCTTTCGCGGGAGCTGGAGCTGGGCGGCGAGGAGATCGAGCTGGTGCTCGACCACCCGAAGGGGGGCCTGGAGACGTTGCTCCGCAGCCGGCAACTGCCCCTTGTGGCCTTGATCGTCGTCTGCGAGCACCACCTCTACTTCAACGGCACCGGCTACCCTCGTCTCGGCCGCCCGCGCCGACCCCACCCCGCGGCGAGGCTGGTAACGGTAGCCGACACCTTTGACCTCCTGTTCACGGGCCGGGGGCGGCGTGGCCTGCTGACGCGCGAGGGAACGACGGCCTGGCTGGCCGATCGCCAGGGCTCGATGCTCGACCCCGGCTGGGCCTCCGCCCTCCGCGAGGTCCTCGAAGCCGGCCCCAGGGCTCAGCCGCCCGGGTAGTACCCCGAGATCGTGCGCACTTCGATCTTCGGGCGC
The DNA here is from genome assembly GCA_022865555.1 of Thermoanaerobaculaceae bacterium. Taxonomy (GTDB): domain Bacteria; phylum Acidobacteriota; class Thermoanaerobaculia; order Thermoanaerobaculales; family Thermoanaerobaculaceae; genus RBG-13-68-16. The sequence continues at coordinate 10,449 of JALHTD010000077.1, forward strand.
TTCACCTTGACGGACACCTTGCGGAAGACGTCCACCGCTGCCTCGGAGGTCGAGGTGTAGGCCAGGAGGTACTGGCTGCGCAGCTCGCGGTTGATGCGCTCGTAGACGGGTTCGAGGGCAACGCCGCGTGCGAGGAAGAAAGCCTCCCCACCAGTGGTGCGCGCCAGGCGCGCGAGGTGCGAGCGGATTCCGACCTTTGTGATCGGGAGGTCGATGCCGACCGTGTAGATCGTGACCCCGCTGCGCTTTGCGTAGTCCAGCGTCTTGTCGAAGTCCATCCGGGAGGCGTTGTCGTCGCCATCGGTGAGGATGATCATGGCCTTGCGGCCCCGCACGCCCGAGAACTGGAAGAGGGCGTATACCGTGGCGTCGTAAAGCGCGGTCTCGCCGTCGTCCCGCAGCGCGATCATCGCTCGCTCGAGCGCGCCGAAGTCCGCGCTGAACCCCTCGAGAAGCGCGGCGCGATCGTTGAACGCCTCCACGAAGGCACGGTCGCGTGGGCGGAGCAGGTTGCGCAGGAAGCCCACCACGACCCTCTGAACCTCCGGAAGCGTCTTCTCCATCGAGCCCGAGGTGTCGATCACGAGCCCCAGCCGGATCGGAAGATCCCGCTGGCGGGCGAAGAACGAGACCGTCTGCTTCACCCCGTCCTCGCTGACCTCGAAATCAGCCTCCTTGAGGCCCTCGACCGGCTTGCCGCCGGAGTCGAGCGCGGTGACGGGAAGCTCGACGGTGGCGACCTGGACGCCGGTCAGGTACTGCGGAGCGTTGACGAACTGAATGTCCTCGGCCTGCCCGCCGTCTTCCAGCACGGCGAGCGCGCGCAGGTAGCCGATCGAGCCGTCGTCCTTGACCGGCAGCCAGGCCTGGAAAGGCGACGCGAACAGCGTCTCCACAAGTAGCTCGTTCCAGTAGAGCTCGAGCCGCGCGAGCTTGCGGTCCGGGGGCACATTGACCGTGACGGAGGCGTGGACCTTGCCGCCCTTGCGATCGCCCGCACCCACCGGCTGCAGCCGAACCAGGAAGCGCTCCCTGCCCACGTTGACGTCGATCCGCCGGCGGTCCAGCTCCTGACCCTTCGCATCGAGCGCCACCGCGACCACCGCCGCCAGCCTGGGCAGCGGCCCGAGGTCGAGCTCCACCTCGAACGGGGGCCGGTTCTTCGTCAGGACGGGGCGGCCATCGAGGTAGAACTCCACGCGGGCGACCTACGGACCGACGAGCGCCGCGAAACGCTGTACCCCGGTGACACCCTCCCCTTCGGGACCCTGGAGCGCCAGCGTCGCCTCCTGCGCCCGCGCCACGCGCTGCACGGCGTCCTCCGCCTTGACGTCCGGGGCTGGGAGGGTCGGCAGCTCTGGAACCGGAACCTCGAAGTCGAGGTCCCGCAGGGCCGCGCGCGTGGAGTTCGTGTCCTGTACCTTCATCCGCAGGTGGTACTTCCCGGGGCGCAGCTCCCTCTCGATCACGAGCGGGAGCTCGGTGGCGCCGGCCGTCGGGAAGGTGAAGGCGTAGCGGAAGCGGTCGATCATGTCACCTGCGCGCGCCACCTCGCCGGTTACGTCCAGCTGGACGACTTCCACGTCCCCGACCTTGTTGGTGCCGAGCCCGGCTACCGGTACCTTGGCGGCGAACGCGACCGCGACCTTGCTTCCGCGGCGGCTCCCGATGCTCGACGTGACCTGGAAGTCGAGCCCCGTCGCTCCCTTCGGCAGCACGGTGGAGAACTGGAGGAAGCGCGCGGCCGCCGATTCCTGGTTGTCGGTCGGGGGCGGTGCCGCGTGGTCCATCGCCGCCCTCGTGCGGATGTCCTTCAGCCAGTTCCCGTTCCAATGAAAGACGAGCATCCCCCAGGATAATTTCTACTTTTGCCTGGCTATCCTGTAAGTAGTGGAAGTAACCGTCCTCCCCTTCTGCTAAGTGGACAACTACC
>JALHTD010000078.1 GCA_022865555.1 Thermoanaerobaculaceae bacterium
CCTTCACCCGCCAGCGCCGAGTCGTCCAGCAGCAGGTAGTGGGGCGCGGTCTCGCACGAGACACGACACCGCCCACGGGCACCGCCAACTGGCGCGATGCCCTCCGCGGTCGAGACGTGCACGATGTGGACCTCACAGCCGGTCCTCTCGGCGACCTCGAGGACCCTCTCGATCGCGACGATCTCCGCCCGCTCGGGCCGAAGCACGGAATGCCCGCGGGCGTCCGCCGGGTCCACGCGGGATTTGGCAACGGCTGCGAGCGTCGCATCATCCTCGCAGTGCAGCAGCAGGCGCGCGCCCAGCCCCGCGAGGCGCGCCATCACCTCGCCCAGCCTCTCGTAGTCGGTGAAGAGGCCGGCCTCCCGGTACGTGGTGTAGACCTTGAAGGTGGCAAAGCCGCGGGAGACCAGCGCCTCGAGCTCGCGCCAGTCCCAGGGCCACTTCGTGGGCGTGAGGTGAAAGGTGAAGTCGCAGTGGCTGCGACCGGTGCCGCGCCGGACGCAGCGCGCGACCGCCTCGCTCAGGGTCTCGTCGCTGCCCTGCGTGACGAAGCCGGCGAGGGTCGTGACCCCGGTGCGGACGGCGATCTCGGACGCGCTCGGGAAGGTGTCGGCGAGTTCCCACTCGCCGATGCGGTCGTCGATGTGCACGTGCACGTCGGTCATGCCGGGGAGGACGACGAGATCCGTGGCATCCAGCACCGCCTCGCCCGGCTTCGGGGACAGTCGGCCGACCGCGGCGACCCTCTCGCCCACGATCCGAACGTCCAGGCGCGCCGCCCCCTTCTCGGTGACGACCGTCCCACCCTGGATCAGCATCGAGGCTCCTGGTGACCGCACGCGTTCTCAGCGTGTGGGGCACGCGCTCCGCGCGTGCAGCCGGCGCGGAGCGCCGGCCCCACATCGCGCCAACCACGCACTAGAACCTCGCCCATAGGGCCTTCGCTCGCTCCCGGGCCTTGGCCGCGATCTCCGCCTCATCGAGATCGAGCTCGAGCCGCTTGCCGGCCATCAGGACGTTGCCGCCCACGACCGTAGCGTCAACGGCGGCCTGCGAGAGCCCGAACGCCAGGTGACCGAGGAACGTGCCCTCGTCGAGCGGCGTCGGGGGGTCGTAGTCGAGGAGCGTGAGGTCAGCGGCGCACCCCTCGCGCAGCTCGCCCAGGCGCACCGGGAAGTGCCGGTTGGCGATCTTCGCGTTTCCGACCAGGAGCGTGGAGAGCGTCTCGGCGAACCCCACCGAGGGGTTCTTCTCCGCGAGGTGCCTCACCCAGAGCGCCGCGCGCACCTCCTCGAGCATGTTGACGGTCATCGCGTCGGTGCCCAGGCCCACCAGGACGCCCTTGCGCAGCATCCCCGGCACGTCCGCCACGCCCACCGCGTTGTTCATGTTGGACTGCGGGTTGTGCGCGACCGGGGTGCCCGTCTCGGCGAGCAGCTCCATCTCGCGGGCGCTCACGTGAACGCAGTGAGCGGTGATGCTCCGCGGGCCCAGGATGCCGAGCTTCTCGAACCGCTCGACCACCCGGAGCCCGAACTCGCGCTGGCAGTGTTCCTGGTCCGAGGCGGCCTCCGCGAGGTGGACGTGAAACCCTACGTCCGCCTCGCGCCCGGCTGCGGCGGCGCGCTCGAGCGTCGCGTCGGAGAGCGTGAAGCTGGCGTGCAGCCCGAACATGGCGCTCAGACGGTCGTCCTCCGCGGCCCGGCAACGATTGATGAACGCGAGATTCTCCTCGATCCCCGCTTGCGCGACCTCGGGTCCGTCACGGTCGGAGAGCTCGTAGCAGAGCGAGGCGCGCACGCCGGTCTGCTCCACGGCGCGAGCGAGGGCCTCGAGCGAGCCGCGCGGCGCGGAAGGGCTGGCATGGTGGTCGAACAGCGTGGTGGTCCCGTGCCTCACCGCCTCGATCAGGACGACCAGCGCGGAGTAGTAGCAGTCCTCGAGGTCGAGCGCGCGGTCCAGGCGCCACCAGAGGTTCTCGAGCACCTGGGCGAAATCGGCCGAGGGCCTGGCTTTGCCCAGGCCGCGCGCAAACGTCGAGTAGAGGTGCATGTGGGCGTTGATGAACCCGGGCATCACAACCTTGCCCGAGGCATCGAGCTCGCGGTCGAAGCGGCCGGGAAGCTCACCAGTCGGGGCGATCGCCGTGATCAGGCCGCCGTCGCAGGCGACGTCGCGGCCGTGGAGGACCCGGTTCCCCTCACCCAGCGTGACGAACGTCCCGTTTCGGATCAGCAGCGAGCCCACGCCGGCCTCCGGACCCTCACGCCTCGACCAGCGCCGCGGCTTCCGCGGGCGTGCGGTCGCGCATCGAGAGCGCGCCGACGAAGCACGTCAGTGTGCAGAACGAGCACCCGATGCAGCGCGCCGGGTCGGTCTCCGGCACCTTCTCGCCGTTGAGCGTGATCGCGAGGTACGGGCAGCGGGTGCAGTTGCCGCAGTGGACGCACAGCTCGGTGTTCACGCTCGAGATCTGCTTGACCGCCGGAAGCTCGTCGAACGGCGTGATCGGCCGCGGCAGCGCGCGACCGATCAGCTCCTCCACCGAGCGCATGCCGAGATCGTCCAGCAGGTGGGAGAGCCCCGAGTGCAACTCGTCCACGATTTCGACGCCGTACTTCATCGCGACCGAGCAGAACTGCACGGTGCGGGCGCCGAGCGCCAGGAAGTTGGCCGCCGCGCGGTAGTCCATCGGCCCGCCGTTGCCCGAAACCACCACCCCGAGGCGGGAGACGTTGGCGAGGGTGAGGTTGGAAATCGGGGTGACTCCCGCGCCGCTCATGCCGACCACGATCCCCTCCTCCCACTGCGGTCCGGCGCCGGGTCGAAACGCCAGGGTGGGGAACGTGTTGGCGAGCGTGACGCCCGCCTTCGCGCGCGGGTGGCGGGCGAAGACCTCCTTGACCGCGGTGATGATCGGCACGATCGAGGTGACCGCAGCGGTGAGCTTGAACAGCTTCGGGACCTCCGGGTCGCCTCGTTCGATCACCCAGCCGACGATCTTCGCCGTCAGCTCGGCGTCTTGCGAGACGATGTCCCCCTTGGTGCCGTCGCCACCCTGGGGGCAGGAGAGGCTGTACTCGATGCCGCAGGCGCCGGCCGCCTCGAGCTTGGCGGTGTTGGACTGCCAAACCCTGCGGTCGAGGTCGTCGCGCCCCGTCACCGGTCCGCCGGTGGAGGCAAGCGTGAGGCGGTCGGGAAACTCCTGTCGCAGGCGCTCCACCTCGCGGCAGACGCGGTCGAGTGCGTGCCCTGAGACGTTGTCGCAATTGGCGAACGTCGTCCGGTCGAAGGCGACCATGTACCGCGAGGGGATGTGGATCGGCACGCCGTCGAACGCCGTCTTCATCACCGCGCCCGCCCATCCGGCCTCGTACGCCTTTCGCATCTGCTCGTAGCCGTCCGTCGGCGGCGCGGCGGAGAGCAGGAACGGCGAGAGGATCGGCCGGCCGAAGAATTCCGCGTCCAGCGGTACCGGCAGCGCACGGAAGCCCGGCAGCACCACGCGGCTCTTCACCGCGCGCTCGATGACCGGCGGGGGAGTTCCGGCAAGGTAGGCCGCGACCTGGAGGGCGGCGTTCTTGCCGGCCGCCACAGCTTCGACCACGGTGGTGGGCCCGTTCTCGACATCGCCCGCGAAGAAAACGCCTTCGACCGAAGAACGCGCGAACCCCGCGCGGGCACCGATCGCAACGATCACGAGGTCGATGTCCGGGCGGAGCTGTGCCGTGCCCGGCACGTCCACCACGCGCGAGGGGTGGAAAGACGCTCCGGGCGGGAGCGCGACCTTGACCGTCTCCAGGCCGGCGACCGCACCGCGCTCGTTCCGGATCGCCGTGACGCGGACGCGCCCGCTCACCGCCACCCCGGCGAGCACGAGCCCCGCGAGCTCCTTCGCCGTGAGCGGCATCTCGGGCAACGTCTCCAGCGCGAACATCTCGACGCTGGCGGCTCCGGCCGCGGCGGCAGCCGAGGCGCAGTCGGCGGCCACCGCGCCGCCCCCGATCACCGCCATGTGCCTGCCGGCCACCACAACGCTTTCTGGGTTTGCGAGGAAGTCAGTCCAGCGCAGCGCGAGATCCTCGCCGGGTATCCCCAGCTCGACCGGCCGGTCGAGCCCGGTGGTCAAAATGACCGCATCGTAGCCGGAAGCCAAAAGCGCGGCCGCGTCGTCCACGCGCCGGGCGCTCAGCGTCACCTCGCCCA
>JALHTD010000079.1 GCA_022865555.1 Thermoanaerobaculaceae bacterium
CGTCGCGGCGGTACGGCGCCACATCGACCCGGATCGGCTCTGCCTCGCGGTGGCCGGCGACCTCGTTGCAAAGCAGGGCGGCGCCGTCTAGCATCTCCTCGCCATGCTGCGCGAGCTGGAGGTCCGCGACCTCGGGATCATCGAGAGGGTTCGGCTCGAGCTCCCGGCGGGATTCATCGTCCTGACCGGTGAGACCGGCGCGGGGAAGTCGCTGCTCGTGCAGTCGCTCCAGCTCCTGGCGGGGGAGCGCGCGGACGCCGAGCAGGTACGGGGCGGGCGGGACCGGCTGCGGGTGGGGGGGTGCTTCGCCGCCCCACCCGACGAGGCGGCGCAGGAGCTACTCTCCCAGCTCGGCGTCAACGGCGGCGAAGAGCTGGTGCTGCGACGCGAGGTCTCGGCGGCCGGTCGCTCGCGCGCCTGGGTCAACGACGTGACGGTGACGGTCGGTGCCCTTCAGCGTCTGGCCCCTTACCTGCTCGCCATCCACGGCCAGCACGAGCAGCGCGGCCTCACCGACCCGTCCACTCACATCTCGCTGGTGGACGCGGCCGGCGGTTTGACCGGCGAGTGCGTGAAGGTCGGCGAGGCGTTCGAGGCCTGGCAGCAGGTGCGCGAGCGGTTGGAGGCCCAGCGCCGGTCGCTCGGCACGCGGCGCGATCGCCTGGACGTCATCGCGTTCCAGGCCAGGGAGATCGATGAGGCGCGGCTGGAGGCAGGGGAGGAGGAGCGCCTTCGCGAGGAGCGCGCCTTCCTGCAGCATGCGGAGCGCATTGGCGAGCTGGTGAGCCTCGTGCGCGTCGCGCTCGGCGGCGAGGGAGGCACGGTCGCGCTTGCGCGCGCGGCCAGAGCCGTGCGCGAGCTCCAGGAGCTCGGGATCGGGGTGGGTGAGACCGCCGGGGATCTGGAGCAGGCCCGGGTGCTGGCCGAGGAGGCCGAACGCGTCCTGATCGGGCTTTCCGACCGCGTGCGCCCGGACCCGCAGCGCCTCGAGGCCGTCGAGGGGCGCCTGGCGCTGCTCGAGCGCCTGAGTCGCAAGTACGGCGGCTCGCTCGCGGCGGTGCTCGAGCACCGGGCGCAGCTCCAGGCCGAGCGGGAGCAACTGGAGGGGGTCGAGGACGACATCGTGCGCCTGGAAGAGGAGCAACGGGTGCTGGCCGACCGCTACCTCGATCTGGCGAAGGCGCTCTCGGCACGCCGTGCGGTGGCCGCCGAGAAGTTCTCCGGCCGAGTCGTGGAGGTGCTCAAGGGCCTCGGCATCCCGCGGGCGCGCCTGCGACTGGCGCTGGCGCGGCGGACCTCGCCCGCAGGTCCCCTGGAGACCGACGGTGTGCGCGTGGAGCCGGCCGCGGACGGCATCGACGCCGGCGAGTTCGAGCTCTCGACCAACCCAGGCGAAGAGCTGCGCTCGATGGCGCGCATCGCCTCGGGCGGGGAGCTGTCCCGCATCCACCTGGCCATGCGCACGGTTCTGCGGGACTCGCTGCCGCGCCGGGGGGTGCTGACGCTCCTCTTCGACGAGGTCGACGCCGGGATCGGCGGCAACGTCGCCGACGAGCTTGGCGAGCTGCTCGCCGGGCTGGGTACGCGGGACCAGGTGCTGGTCGTCACCCACCTTCCCCAGGTGGCGGGGCGCGCCTCCACCCACTTCGTGGTGCGCAAGGAGACCGCCCGGGGGCGGACGGTGACGCGGGTGGAGCGGGTCGCCGAGGAGGCGCGGGTGGAGGAGCTCGTCCGCATGCTCGGGGGCGGCACGCCGACGCCGGCCGCCCGCCAGCACGCCCGTGAGCTTCTCAGAATGACCTGATGCTCCGCCTGCCGTTTGCCGACCAGAGCGACCTCGCCGCCGCCCTCCAGGCCGTGCGGAGCGCCTGGGGCGGCCACGGCGTGGTCGCCCTGCCCACCGAGACGTTCTACGGCCTCGCGGTGCCCCCGGACGACCCGGCAGCGGTCGATCGTGTCTTCGCCCTCAAGGGAAGGCCGGCGGAGAAGGCGTTGCCGGTTGTGGCGGCCTCGCTCGCGCAGCTCGAGCGGCTGGTGGTGGTACCTGAGGGGTGGCGGGGGCGCCTGGAGGCGGCCTGGCCGGCCCCCCTCACGGTGGTTCTCCCGTGCGTCAGAAGACTCGCAGGGGGTGCAAAAACGCTGGCGGTGCGGGTCCCGGCCCACCCGTTGCTCCGGAGGCTCCTCGGGTCGGTGGGGCCGCTGACGGCGACCTCCGCCAACCGCAGTGGCGGTCCCCCGCTGGCGCGCGTCGAGGATGTCGCCCGGGTGTTGGGCGATGGCCTGGCGCTCCTCCTCGACGGCGGGGATGCCCCTGGAGGCCTCCCTTCGACGGTCCTGGACATCACCCGAGGGGCGCCGCGAATTCTGCGGCAGGGGGCGTTCCAGCCGCCTCGCGAGTGGGGTGTGACGGGGGGGTGAAGTTTCCGCAGTTTTTGAGGAAAACTCTGCGGAAAAGCGCCTGGAGCGACCGCAAAGCCCCCCCATCTCAACGGGTTATGCATCATGCACTGCCGCCAGTGCGGTGGTATAAACCATTGAAAAATAAAGACTTGTGCGTATGCTGCAGGAATTGTTCTACTTGGCCGACCCGCCGATCTGGCGACTTCCACAGGGGGACGCCCCCTGCCTCGCACCGTGGCTCGTTGCCCCTGCTGGCTGTGTGTGTTAGCGTGACCCGCTTGAGTGAAGGAGTTGAGGGTGAAAATCCGACCCTTTGCCGGCAAATCTCCCCGTTGTGGGCAGCGCGTCTTCGTGGCCTCGACCGCCGTGGTGGTGGGGGACGTCGAGCTTGGCGACGACGCGAGCGTCTGGTACGGCGCGGTGCTCCGCGGCGACCTCAACCCCATCCGGATCGGCCCGCGCACCAACATCCAGGACAACGTGGTGATCCACGTCGACGAGCCTGACTCCCCGACCCTGGTGGCCGAGGATGTGACCGTCGGCCACGCCGCCGTCCTGCACGGCTGCCGGGTGGAGAGGGGGGCGCTCGTGGGGATGCACGCCACGGTGCTCAACGGGGCCGTGATCGGCGAGGAGGCCGTGGTGGCGGCGGGGGCGCTGGTGCCGCCCGGAATGGTCGTGCCGGCGCGCACCCTGGTGGCCGGGGTGCCGGCCAAGGTGCGCCGCGACGGGCTCGCCGAGGAGCTCGACCACGTTCGGCGCGGCGTGCGCAGCTACCTGGAGCTCAAGGGCCGCTACCTGGCCGCCGACGACGAGCGCGAACTCGAAGACGCCGCGGACTGGGCGAGGCAGTCGTGATTCAGCGTCCACGCGGCACACGCGACCTGCTGCCGCCCGAGACCCGCCTCTGGCAAGCGGTCGAGACCGTTGCCCGCGAGGTCTTTGGCGCCTTCGGGGCCGATGAGATCCGCACCCCGATCTTCGAGGCCACCGAGCTGTTCGTGCGCTCGGTGGGCGAGACCACGGACATCGTCCACAAGGAGATGTACACGTTCCCCGACCGCAAGGGGCGCTCCCTCACGCTGCGGCCCGAGAACACCGCAGGGGTGGCCCGTGCCTGGATCGAGAACGGCCTCTCCGACCGCAGCCTCCCGTTGCGCCTCTACTACCTGGGGCCCATGTTCCGCTACGAGCGCATGCAGCACGGAAGGTACCGGCAGTTCTCCCAGATCGGCCTCGAGCTCGTCGGGGCGGATACGCCGCTCGCCGACGCCGAGGTGCTGGCGGCGATGCACGAGTTCTTCCTGCGGCTGGGCTTTGCGGACCTGGTGATTCACCTCAACAACCTCGGCGACCCCGAGGACCGCGTCCGCTACCAGGACGCCATCAGGGCCACCCTCACGCCGCGCCGAGCAGAGCTGTGCTCGGACTGTCAGCGCCGTCTGGACGAGAACCCGCTTCGCATCCTGGACTGCAAGGTCCCGTCGTGCCGGGTCGTCGCCGCGGACGTTCCGGCGGTGGACGACGTGGCGGGGGAGGCTTCGCGGCGCCACGTGGCCGAGGTCGAGGCGCACCTCGGCCGGCTCGGCATCCCCTACGTACGCAACCACCGGCTGGTGCGCGGTCTGGACTACTACCTCCGCACGGTGTTCGAGGTGATCTCGCCGAAGCTTGGGGTCAACACGGTGCTTTGCGGCGGCGGCCGCTACGACCGCCTGATTGCCGACCTGGGCGGGCCGGCGATCCCCGGCGTGGGTTTCGCGATCGGGGAAGACCGCCTCATCAAGGTGCTGCCCGCGAGCTTCCGCGAGGTCGTGCTCTCTCAGTCGAGGCTGTACCTCGTTCCGCTCGGCGAGGCGGCCCAGGAAAAGGTGCTGGAGCTGGCGCGGTCGTGGGTGCGCGAGGGCGTGCCGGTGGAGGTCGAGGTCGCGGGACGCTCCCTCAAGGCCGCGATCAAGCGCGCCGACCGGGAGGGGTTCAGGGTGGTGGCGATGCTGGGCGAGGATGAGCTGCGCGCCGGGTCGGTGTCGGTGCGGGACCTGACGGCGGGCAGCCAGACCTCGGTGCCTCTGGCGGCC
>JALHTD010000080.1 GCA_022865555.1 Thermoanaerobaculaceae bacterium
GTCGCCCCCCTCGGCGCCGTTGTCGCCGAAAACGATGAAGATGGTGTTGTCGTACTCGCCGATCTTCTTGAGGTGGTCGATGAGCCGTCCGACGTGGTGGTCCAGGTTCTCGACGAGCCCGGCGTAGATCTCCATCTTCTTTCCGAAGAACGCACGAGCGGCCGGGGCCAGCAGGATCGAATCGGGCACGAACCACATCCTCTCGGCGAGCTGCGTTCCCGGGGGCATGATGCCGAGCTCGACCTCCCGCTTCAGCCGCTCCTGCCGCAACGCGTCCCAGCCCTTGTCGTACTCGCCCACGTGGCGATTGCGCCACTCCTTCGGCAGGTGGTATGGCTCGTGCGGCGCCTGGTGGGAGACGTACGCGAAGAAGGGCTTGCCGTCGCCGTGGTTGGCATCGATGTAGGAGATCAGCTTGTCGGTGTACGTCTTCGTCGCGTAGAAGTCCTTCGGCAGGCTCCTCAGGTAGTGCCCGTCCTCGGTGTAGAGCGATTTGGGGTTGGCGGCCGAGAAGCTCCAGTCGTCCCAGTAGCTCCCCATCCCGTCGAGGAGGGTGAAGTCGCGCTCGAAGCCGCGCGCGGCCGGGATCTGGGTCGGCTCCTTCCCCAGGTGCCACTTGCCGACCATGTAGGTGTGGTAGCCGGCGTCCCTGAGGAGCTGCGGCAGCGTGGCGACGCGGTCGTTGAGGTTGCCCTCGTAGCCGTCCAGGCCCATCTGGTTCGGCGCCGTCCACTCGCTCATGTTGCCGAGGCCGTTGAGGTGCGTGTCCACGCCGCTCAGCAGCATGGAGCGGGTGGGCGAGCAGCTCGCGTGCGTGTAGAAGTTCGTGAAGCGCACTCCCTCCTTCGCCAGGGAGTCGAGGCTCGGCGTCTTGATCTCGCTGCCGAAGGCGCCCATGTCGGCGAAGCCCAGGTCGTCGCCGAGGATGATGACGATGTTGGGGCGCCGTTCGGCGGCATGCACCTGCAACACGGGCAACAGCAACAGGCAGACCACTGGCAGCGCCATGAAGACGCTGGTGCGGTTGATGGAGGATCTCGGTTTCATATTCTTCACTCCCTTCAAAGTGAAACTCGCCGGGCGTATTGCCCCTCTCCCGAATCGCTCGATGCACGAGCAAAGCGTCTCATGGTGTGGCGACACTCGTCACGTCTCCCCATTCAGAATTCGACCTCGATACGTTTCGCCTTCGCGACTCGGTAGATGTTATCAAAGGTCTTCGGCGTGTCCCAAGGGGCGTCGGGTGGTTCGCCCCGAAACTCACGATAGGCCCGCTCGACGTTCACATAGAGACGCGACGGGCTTTTCCAGTCGCTATAGGGGCCGAGTTCGATCTTGATCGCCGCTTCCAGTGGTGTCAGACCCTGGTCGTAGCGCTGTCGCGACTCACCGTATACGTAGTCCAGGTACGCCCTCATTTCCATTGCACCCTCGATCCCGCAGAGCGGTCCATGCCCGGGCACGATGACCTCCGGATCGAGCGCGATGATCAGGTCCAGACACTGGAAGAACTTCTCGAATGTGCCCGCCCAGCCCATGGGCGTACACGCGCGGAAGACAACGTCACCGGCAAAGATCACTCCTTCCTTGGGTACGTGAACGATTGTGTCCCCGACTTGGTGGCAGCTCCCGACATGAATCAGGTGGACATCTGTGCCGTCGAGATCAAGCTCGTACCGTTGGTCGAACAGGGTCGTCGGCGGCACCAATTCGATCCCGTCGAAGGTGTAATCCTCCCGCAACTGCGTTGCTACCGCCAGGACGCCAGGGTGCATCGCCTTGAGCAGAATGCGACTCAAGAAGCGATCGGTGCTGGCGAGCAATTTCCGTGACTCTTCGGGGTCGGCGACCTGACGCATCCTCTCGGGCACCGACCGATGCGCGATGATCTCGGCACCCTCGAACAGCTGATTCCCCCACACGTGGTCGCCGTCTTCGTGGGTGTTGACCACCCGGCGCGGCATGCCCGGCCACACTTTA
>JALHTD010000081.1 GCA_022865555.1 Thermoanaerobaculaceae bacterium
CTGCACCTGGACGGGGTCAAGCTGGTCGGGCGTGTCGCCAGGCTCGTGGTAGCCGGGGAAGAAGTTCCCGAAGAAGCGGACCCAGGGGCCGCCCACGCGGGCGGCCCCTGGGTCTGAAACGTTCGAAAGGTCGGTTCTACTCTTTGCCCTTGACCGTTACGTGCTTTTCCTTGCCCCCCGCGATGCCCACCAGGAAGCCGTCCTGGCCGGGGACGTGGACCTCGGAAAGATAGGTCTTCCCATCCTCCATCTTGTCGAAGATGACCTTGGGCTCCTTGCCACCGGTATCCGCGAGCCGTTCTAGGATCGGGACCAGGACCGTCCCGCCGCGCTCGGCGCTCTTGATGGCCAGGTTGGCCTCCCCTTCCGTCCGAATCTCATAGCGGCCGGCCGGCATTTCCTTGTCCTTCACGATGAAGCTGAAGGGGATGTCCACGGACAGGGCGCCTGACGCCCAGGCGAGACTCCCGGCCAGCCCGAGCGCGAAGGCAGCAACCACTACCGCCGCAAGAATCTGCTTCTTCATGTCTGTTCTCCTTTGTAGGTTCGTAAACCCTGTCCACTGCACGTTTTGTAATTCAGTCCGCCCCATGCCCATGCGTCTCATTCGCATCTATTCAGAACGCCGGGGCAGGCGGGCGTATTCCACTGCGCGCAGGGTGTCCGCCGCGACCCCGGGGGTGCCGCCTGGCACCTCGTAAATGTGTGCCGGCTCTAGCGGTTGGCGAGCAGCCAGGCCGTGGCGAGGCAGAACCGCGCCATCCGCTGCACCTGGACGGGGTCAAGCTGGTCGGGCGTGTCGCCAGGCTCGTGGTAGCCGGGGAAGAAGTTCCCGAAGAAGCGGACCCAGGGCAGCCCGGCGCGGGCGAAGTCGCGGTAGTCGCTGCCGCCGCTCTTGCCGTCGGTGCGGTCCAGGTGCAGCGAGAGGCCGGCTGCAGGGCCGGCGCGGCGCAGCACCTCCACCAGCTGCGGAGACCACTCGGCGACGCCCGGCTCGGCGAACTCGGCCGGCTTCACCTTGGCGAGGAACTGCTCGCCGTTCGGCAGCCCCGTGTCGGCCACGAGCTTGCGAATCTCCTCCATCAACCATGGGTGGCCGATCATGTCGAGGTTCAGGTAGGCCACGGTGCGCTTCAGGGGCCAGAGCGGGTGCCGGACCCAGTAGCCCGAGCCGAACTTGCCCTCCTCCTCGCCGGTCCAGAAAGCAAAAACGAGTGTCCGCTTGGGCCTGTCCGGTGCGGCCGCGAAGGCTTTCGCGATCTCGAGCAGCGCCGATACGCCGGAGGCGTTGTCGTCGGCCCCGGGGTACACGATGTCGCCAACACGGCCCAGGTGGTCCATGTGGGCGCCGATGACGACGGCGTCCTCGCGCAGCTTCGCGTCCGAGCCGGCGATGAAAGCGATAACGTTTCGGCTCGTGATCAGGCGCTCGGTGCCGCCGGTGCGGATGGCGACGGTCACGCCGGGCAGTGCCAGTGGCTTGGCGGCGCGGGCGGAGGCGCTGTCCAGATTTCCTGCAGCCAGGATGGCGCCGGCGGCGACGGGGGAGACGCGCACGAGCGGCAACTTCTCGGGGGCGCCCGCGCCCCCGAACGGCAGGAAGAACCGGGGCTCGACCTGCTCTCTTCGCACCAGGCGCGTCGCGAGGTCGTCGCCCTCGACGCCGAGCACGGCGACCGCGCCCAGCGCGCGCGCCGTCTCCACCTTGACGGCCCAGCGCTCGCGGGCCTTCTCCGCGGCGTAGCGCCCCACCAGCTCCGGTTTCTGCCACTCGGCCCCGGAGGGCAGGCCGCCGAGGACGAGGACTATCCTGCCGTGCACCTCCAGCCCACGGTAGTCGTCGCGGCCGAGCTTCTCCTCGCGGATGCCGTACCCCGCGAACACGACCGGCGCCGCGACGCTCTGAGGGGGCGTCTCGGAGAAAAGGCAGTCCACTCCGGACAGGAACGAGCGGGTGCGGACCTCCTCGCCCCCTCGCGTCTCGACCGTCACCTCGCCCGTGAAGCCGGTGATCTCCCGGATGGGGACCGGCTGGAAGTACGCCTCCGGAGCCGGTTTCTTCTCATCGGTTTCGGCCAGCGGCGGGACGCCGGCAAGCGCCAGGGAAGCGGCGACGTACTCGGCGGCCGCATCCAGGCCGCGGCTCCCCAGGCCGCGCCCCTCCAGGCTGGGCGAGGCCAGAAAAGCGATGCTGGCCGCGAGCGCCGGGGCCTTGATCCCGGCAAGCGCGGCGGCGAGCGGTGCCGGCACCGGCTCCGACGGCCGGACGCTCACGAAGTCGTCGGCGACCTTCGGCGCCGGTTTCGCCTCCTGACCGGCAGCGAGACGCCCAAGAGCGACGGCAACGACGAGGCAGAACAAGACGTTCGGCTTTCGCATGTGAGCACCTTTCCTTCGGCGACCCTACCGCACGACGCGCAGCACCGGCAACGAGCCGTCCTGCCCCACGAGGGCCTTGTAGCGCGGGTACTGGTAGACCCCGTACATCGCGGCCGGCTCCAGAACGAGCGCGGCGCGCAAAGCGGCCTCGCCTTCCAGGGGGACCCACAGGGTTCCTGGCGTCAGCTCGCGCTCGGAGGGCTGCCCCCGGGTCACGATCTGCCGCCCCTCGTAGCGCGAGTAAAGCTCGTCGAACTCCTCCTCCAGGCACAGCAGGGTGCACGCCTCGACCTTCACGGTGCGGGGCGCCGTCAGCTCCTCGTATGGGATGCCCTGCCTCTCCAGCAGTGTCTTGAATTCCTGCCCGGCCCTGGGCTCGACCGCGTAGCCGAGCGGCGTCGGCACGCTCATCTTGACCGCCATGTCGGTCATCATGTTCGCGGTCGGGATCCGGAGCGTGCGGC
>JALHTD010000082.1 GCA_022865555.1 Thermoanaerobaculaceae bacterium
CGCTTGCCTGGTGGAGGGTACCAACCTCTCGGAGGGGCGCGGCACGACACGGCCGTTCCAGCTCATCGGCGCGCCCTGGCTGGACGGGGAGAAGCTCGCGGCGAGGCTCGCCGCTCTCGAGCTGCCGGGTTCGGGCTTCAGGCCAACCTCTTTCCGGCCGGAGTTCGGCAAGCACGCGGGGGAAGTTTGCGGCGGGGTGGAGTGGCACGTCACCGACCGTGCCGTGCTGCGGCCCGTTGAGGCTGGGGTGCGACTGCTCGCCGAAGTCCGCGCGCAGCACCCTGGCGAGTTCGCGTGGCGGCGGGAGGCCTACGAGTTCGTCTCGAGCGTGCCGGCCATCGACCTGCTCACCGGCTCGGGCCGCGCGCGCGAGGTGATCGAGGGGCGTGCCGACGCTTCCGAGCTTTTCGGCTCCTGGGTCTCCTACTGCGAGGGGTTCCGGGCGGAGCGCGGCGCCTTCCTGCTCTACCCGGAGAACGGGTGACCCTTCACTTCGGTGCCGGCGACGCCGCCTCCCGCTCCTGCTCGGGGAAGACGTAGACCACGGGCGCGGTGGGGCCGCGGATCACCGAGGCGTAGGCAAGAAACGCGCCCCCGGGGGTGATCGCCTCCACGACGGCCGAGCCGTCGCTCACCGTACCAGCCTTCGCCTTCGCGAAGATGTCGTCGACCTGCAGGAACCCCCGCGACGGGAGCTCCCCCTCGAGCTGTCCCAGGCGGCGCCCCCGTGCGTCGTACGCCTGGATCCGGACGCGGATCCGCCGGGCCGTGAGGTTCAGCAGGCCGACGTTTGTCCGCACAGCAGCCCCAAAGGACGGATCGTGCGAAAGGCCGCGGAGCGTTGCCTGCTCGCCGGTTCGGATCGCCCGATCCTCCCCGATGGCTGGCAGCAGCGGCGCCTGTGCGTCACCGCCTGCGACGTTGGCGGTGCGGCCGTTGACCGAGACAGGCCCGCCGAGGGGGGAAAGACGCAACGCGCCGGATCCCGAGAAACCGAAGAGCTGGTTGAGAGTGTTTCGCCACGCTCTGGTCTGGCCCGGCCCCAGGGTGACCGTCGCGCGCAAGGCCGACGAACCCGCGCGGCCTGCCGGGAGCAGGTCCACGAAGACCCTGTTCTCCGTGGTGGCGAGGTTCGTCAGCTGGAGCCATGTCTGCCACCTCGCACCGGCGCGGCCCCGGGAGTTGGCGACGGGCAGCACATAGAGCGTGGGCAGGCCGTCCACGGTGGGGCCCCCTCCCTGGACCGCCTTGCCCGTTGCGGCAGTGCCGGCCCTCAGCGCTGCGAGCAGACTGCGGCCGTTGAGGGCCTCGCGCATCTCCCACCGCATCATCGTCAGACCCGCGAGCATGTAGAAGATCGTAATCACCCTGAGCGACCACCTTCGCGAGGGGGAAGACTGTCGCTCCGCAACCAGCGTTGCGAGGAAAGGCACCGCGATCAGAATGCGGGCGTACCCCCATGTTTCGACGTAGGCGTCGTACGTGAGGACAAGGCCGAGTGCGCAGAACGCGAGGAAGGCCAGTTCGGGCGCGGCCCAGGCCGAGGGCCGTGACGCCACCATGATGAAGGCAAGCATCGTGGCTGCGATGGCGAGGAGGCCGAACAGTTCCTGCCATGCGATACCGGAGTTTGCGAAGATCTCTGCGAGCTTCTCCGGAACCCACGCAAAGGGAGTCGTGAAACTGGGGCCGCCGATGGCGATGGACACGCCCAGCACGCTCCTGAGGTAGAGCTTCCACGCGACGAAGGGCGCCAGCGGGACGAGGGCGAAGACGGCGGCGCGCATGACGCGCCGGCGCCGAAGCTCGTCGATCGCTATTGCGAGAACCGCCAGGTATGAGGTCTCCCGCGCCAGGACTGCGGCGGCGGCAACGGCGACGGCGAGAGGGTAGCGTCCGCGCGCGTGCAACCAGAGCGCCGCGAGCATGAGACAGAGAGCGGCAGCGTCCGGTGTTGAGCGAATCATCGCCGCGGCCAGCCCAGCGCTGCAAACGAGGGGAATCGCCCACCACGGCGAGCGTCCATCCGCGGCGAGCCACCGCGCGAGGAGGAACACGGCGGCCAGCCCGAGGCCCCAGCAGAGGAGCTGATAGGCGATGATGGCGGGCGCGGGTTTCCCGAGGGCAAGCCCCCACGCCAGCAGCGGCACCAGGATCCTTGTGGCACGGTAGGGCGGGGAATCGAGGGCTCGGGTCGTGTCAAACTTCAGCAAGAGAGGATCGGTCGCGAGGGCGGCATACTGCTGCCCGTCGTAGCCAGCGGGGCCCGCCCTCGGCACCGCCTCGAAGACCGCGGGGAGGTAGACGTTCTCCCCGATGCAGAGCAGACCACGGATGTCGCCGCCGTAGCGGACGTACGCCACGAACAGCAAGACGAGCGCCCAGAATAGCACGGCGACCAGCGTCACGGCGTACACGGCTCTGCGGCTGGAAGGCGGGATGGCGCCCGGGATCGCTGTGCTCACGACGCCGGATTCTACGTCACCGCCGCCGCCGGCAGGGGCCCCTGCCCCGGACCGCGGGGGCGTCCGCAACGACGGCACCGCCTTTCCGCTCCTCCTCCGGTCCGGATGGGCGGATCAGTCGCGCGGCGGGGCAGGGAACGATCGTTCCTTCTCCGGGAAGACATAGACGGCAGGTGCGTCGGGTCCGCGAATCACGGAGGCGTAGGCCAGGAAAGCCCCACCCTTGGATGACGTCTGGACCACCGCCGAGCCGTTGCCCACGCGTCCGGCCTTCACCTTCGCGAAGACATCGTCGATCTGCATGAACTCGCCTGGGCCGAGCTGCTGATCGAGGCGCCCGAGCGGGCGCGGACCGCGGGCGTAAGGCTCCACGTGGACCAAAATGGTCACGGGTGCGAGGTTCAGGAGGCCGATGTTGGTCCTCACCGCCGCCTCCGGCACCGGGTCGTGGGCGAGCCCCGACATCCTGGCGCGCACTCCGCTTCGGATCAAATCGTCATCGGTGAGCGCCGGTAGCAGCGCTCCTTGCGGCGCCCCGGCGGCGACGTTAGCGGTGAGGCTCCTGACGGCGACCGGGCCGAAACGCGGCAGCAGGCGCAGCGCACCTGCGCCCCCGAACGAGAAGAGCTCGTCGACGGCGTTCTGCCAGGAAAGCATCTGGCCGGGCTTCAGGACGAGAATCTTCCGGCGCGCCACAACGCCGGTGCCGGCCGGCAGCAGCTCGAGCTTGATCCGGTTCTCGATCGGGGCGAGGTTGGCGATCTCGAGCCTGGTCTTGTAGTCCGCACCCGCCCTGCCCTGGGCGTTGGCGACTGGCAGCACGTAGAGCGGACGGGCCGGCCCAACCGGGGCGCGAGGGGTCACGCCAGCGGATGCCGGCGGCTCACCCCGCAGCGCCGCCAGCAAGCTTCGGCCCTCGAGAGCCTCGCGGACCTCCCCGCGCGTCATCGCCGCGCCCGAGAGGAGGTAGAGAATCGCGACGGAGAGGAGCGCCCACCTGCGGAAGGGAGCGGTCTGCCTCGCGGCAATGAGCACCGCGAGAAAGGGCAGCACGACGAGCGCCCGCGCGTAGGCCCACGTCTCGCAGTAGACGTTGTAGGAGAGGAAGAGGCCCATGGTCCCAAATGCGAGGAACGCGAGCTCCGTGGCGGTCCAGCCGGACGGCCTGGTCGCCACAACGACCATGGAGAGAACCGTCGACGCGATCGCGCAGAGCCCGAAGAACTCCATCCACCAGA
>JALHTD010000083.1 GCA_022865555.1 Thermoanaerobaculaceae bacterium
ATCTTGCCGAGGTACTCCGCGAAGAGGCGCTGCGCCTCGTGGGTCAGGGCTGGGGATGGGTCGCTCATGAGGTACATGCTAGTCCAGATGCGCTTGAACGTGAAGCCGGCTCGCCGCGCCGGCATGCGCGCACGGCGTGCGCGCCCCACACAAACACGAGACGAGCACCCGCGGAGCGCGGGCCCCACATTGGGCCTGCAGATGTGGGGCGCGACCGCTGGGACGCAACCCGGGCCGGGCGGGCAACGTAGACGAAACCTGTGTGGTGCGAACCCGGTGAAACCCCGCACATGACTCCGGAGCGTGTATGATCCGCTCCGGTGTGAACGAATACCAGCGTCGACCACTGCCGCACAACGATCGATCATCTCGAAACATCAAGGAGACCCCCATGCGAAAGATCCGTGCCGCCGTTGCCTGCCTGGCCCTGATCGCGCTGGCGATCGCCTGCGCGCCCTCGCCGGCCAAGGCCCCGAACCCTTTCTTCACCGAGTGGAAGACACCCTTCGGCGTGCCGCCGTTCGACCGGATCAAGGCGGAGGACTTCATGCCGGCGTTCGAGGAGGCGATCCGGCAGCACAACGCGCAGGTCTTGGCCATCGCGCAGGACGCGAAGCCGCCTACGTTCGACAACGCAATCGCCGCGCTCGATGACTCCGGCGAGGCCCTCGCCAGGGTCAACAACGTCTTCGGCGTCCTGGCAGGCGCGGAGACCAACGACACGCTGCAGGAGATCGAGGCCAAGGTCAGGCCGATGCTCGCGGCCCACAACGACGACATCTTCCTGAACGAAGCCCTGTTCAAGCGCGTCAAGGCGGTGTACGAGGAGCGCGCCAATCTCCAGCTCGACCCCGAGCAGGCCACCCTCCTGCGGAACATCTTCCGGCGCTTCGTGCGAGGCGGTGCGAACCTCGCCCCGGCGCAGAAGGAGCGCCTGCGTGCGATCAACGGCGAGCTGTCGAGCCTGATCGTGAAGTTCTCCAACAACCTCCTGAAGGAAACCAACGAGTTCAAGCTCGTTGTGGACTCGAAGGATGAGCTCGCCGGCCTGCCCGAGGACCAGATCGTGGCCGCCGCAGAGGCCGCCACGAAGGCAGGTCTGCAGGGCAAGTGGGTGTTCACGTTGAAGGCGCCGAGCATCTGGCCGTTCCTGCAGAGCGCCTCCAACCGGGAGCTGCGCACGAAGATCCTCACCGCGTACGCGAGCCGGTGCGACAAGACCGGGGCGACGGACAACACGGTCGTCTTCGCCAAGATCGCCGAGCTGCGCGTCGAGAAGGCGCAGTTGCTGGGCTACAAGACCTGGGCCAACTTCATCCTCGACGAGTACATGGCCAAGAACCCGGAGAACGTCTACAAGCTCTTGAAGCAGCTCTGGAAGCCGGCCCTCGCAAGGGCAAGACAGGAGGCCGCCGACCTGCAGGCGATGATCGCCGTGGAGAAGGGTGGCTTCAAGCTCGAGCCCTGGGACTGGCGCTACTACTCGGAGAAGGTCAAGAAGGCCAAGTACGACCTGGACGAGGAGGCGATCAGACCGTACCTCCCCATCGACGAGGTGCGCGAGGGCGCCTTCACGCTCGCGACCAAGCTCTTCGGCATCACCTTTACGGAGCTCAAGAACGTGCCGGTTTACAACCCCGAGGTGCAGGTCTTCGAGGCCAAGGAGAAGGACGGGAAGCACCTCGGCATCCTGTACATGGATTTCTACCCGCGGCCCGGCAAGCGCGGCGGCGCCTGGTGCGACACGATTCGCGCCCAGTGGGTCAGGCAGGGGACCTTCGTGACGCCGGTCGTCTACAACGTCCTCAACTTCTCGCGGCCCATGGGCGACAACCCGGCGCTGCTGACGCCCGACGAGGCGGAAACTCTGTTCCACGAGTTCGGCCACGCGCTGCACAGCCTCTTCTCGAACTGCCGGTTCCGGGGGAGCGGGTACTACATCGCCTGGGACTTCGTCGAGTTGCCCAGCCAGATCATGGAGAACTGGGTGTTCGAGCCGGAGTTCCTGAAGCTCTACGCGCGCAACCACAAGACCGGCGACGTGATGCCCGAGGCGCTGGTGGCCAAGATCCGCAAGGCCGCGACTTTCAACCAGGGTTTCGCCATGACGGAGTACCTGGCGGCCTCGTTCCTGGACATGGACTGGCATACGATGACCGAGCCGAAGATGCAGGACGCCGACGCGTTCGAAAAGGCGAGCATGGCGAAGTGGGGGTTGATTCCGGAAATCCTGCCACGCTACCGCACGCCCTACTTCGCGCACGCCGCGGATGAGTACTCGGCCGGCTACTACAGCTACACGTGGAGCGCGGTGCTGGACTCCGACGCGTTCCAGGCCTTCAAGGAGAAGGGCGACCTGTTCGACCAGGAGACCGCAACGAAGTTCCGCGAGCTGTTGTCCAAGGGAGGCAGCGAGGACGCGACGGTTCTGTTCGTGCGCTTCCGGGGCCGCGAGCCGAAGGTGGATGCGCTTCTCGCCAAGCGCGGCCTAAAGTAGAGCGGCCTATCACCGGCATTCAAGGATGGGGGCGGCCCTCGCGGCCGCCCCCGTTTCTTGTGGAGCGCATGCTCCACATTTGACCTCCGATGCAGGCGGGGGCAAGCCTCGTTCCTGCTTCACTACTCCGTGGGGCACGCGCTCCGCGGGTGCATGCCGGCGCGGAGCGCCGGCCCCACATTCATTTCCGCGTTAGCGTAGCGGCGGCTCTGCGGGCCACCCTTTCTTCATGTGGAGCGCGCACTCCGTGCGCGCTCGTTTCTTCAAGTTCCGAGCAAGAAAATGGGCACGCCCGGAGGGTGTGCCCCACATGTCACTTCGAATGCGGCCGCATCCGGGCTGACTCACCCGGTGCCTGGTCGCCTACAGACGCGGGTTGCGATCAGACTTCGGTCCGGACTTCTCCATGCGCGACTTGGCAACGTTGACCGTGAGCGGCTGGCCGTCGAGGGGCTTCTGGTTGAGCGTGGCGATCGCCCCTTCCGCCTCGGCGTCGGTGGACATCTCGACGAAACCGAAGCCGCGGGACTGCGCCGTATCGCGCTCGGTGACTACCGCGGCCGACACGACCTTTCCGCACTGCTCGAAGTGCGTGCGCAGGCTCTCTGAGGTTGTGGACAGCGACATACCGCCGACATAGAGCTTTGAAGCCATGTGTGCCTCCTGTTAGCCCCGGGGGTTCCAGGACCGGTTGTCTTCCGCACTGCTGATCCCACCTCGGACCCGCGGAAGGTGCCGCTCGGAGGCGAGGCCGGCGATGCGCCCGATGGCGCGATGCCCGGCAGAGGTCGTCAGTATACACCAAGTTCTTGAAAGTCAAGAATTTGCTTGGGCGTGTCTCCTGAGCCAGGCGATCGCGAGGGCGCTCTGGGCAAATCCGAGCAGCCAGCCGGCGAGGACGTCTGACGGCCAGTGCACTCCCAGATAGAGGCGGCCAAACCCCACGAAGAGCGCGAAGACCGCGCCGATGCCGTAGCCCACGCCGGCCGCGGCCCCACGCCGCCGCATAAGCCCCCAGCCCAGCAGGGGATAGAACGCGGCCGAAGCCACCGCGTGCCCGCTCGGGAACGAGAACCCCGAGGGATGGATGAGCGTCTCCCACAGCGCGGGTCTGGGTCGGGCGGTGGCGTACTTGAGGATCTCGGGTAACGCGAACGTGACCAGACCGACGACCACCCAGACCAGGGCTTCCCTGCGCTCCTTTCGGAGCAGGTGATACAGCGCCATGGCGGTCACCAGGAGCGCGCAGATCGGCAGCAGTCCGAAGAAATTCGAGAACAGAAAAGCCTGGTCGAGGACCGGACCAGCGAAGCTGTGGATCCAGAGCAGGATCCTTTCCTCCATCAATCTTCCTTGCTCCTCTGCCGGCGTGTCGTGCCGAGGCTC
>JALHTD010000084.1 GCA_022865555.1 Thermoanaerobaculaceae bacterium
GACGTGAGCGGTGCCCATCTCTACCCCGGCTTCACGGAGAGCCACGGGCACCTCGTCGGCTACGGCGCGTCGATCGAGCAGGTGGACCTGCGCGACGCGGCGAGCTTCGCCGAAGCTGTCGAGCGCGTGAAGCGCGCGGCTGCGAAGGTCCCGCCCGACAGATGGGTCCTGGGCCGGGGGTGGGACCAGAACCGCTGGCCGGAGAAGGCTTTCCCGAGCCATGCCGCCCTGTCGGCAGCGGTGCCGGACCATCACGTCCTGCTGCGGCGGGTGGACGGTCACGCGGTGCTCACCAACGCGCGCGGGCTGGCGGCGGCCGGCATCACCGCCGCCACGAAGGACCCACCGGGCGGGCGCATCCTGCGCGACGTGTCCGGCTCCCCCACCGGGGTGCTGGTGGACACCGCGGCGAACCTTCTGGACAGGGCGGTCCCGGCGCCCACAGCGATGGACATAGAGCGGCGCGTGCTTCTGGCCTGCAACGACCTCGCGACGTTCGGCATTACCGAGTTCCAGGATGCGGGCACCACCCGCGAGGAGCTGTCCGTGCTGCGGGGCCTGGAGCGACAAGGGCGGCTGCCGTTGCGGGTGTACGTGATGCTCGACGGCGGCGACGACCAGCTCCTGGACGGCGAGTTCGCCGCCGGGGCGCGGGTGGGCGTGGACGGGATGCTCGCGGTACGCGCGGTCAAGCTGTTCGCGGACGGGGCGCTGGGCTCCCGCGGGGCGTGGCTCGCACAGCCGTACACCGACGAGCCGGGAGCGCGCGGTCTCGAGGTGACGCCCGAGGCACGCCTCGCAGACGTGATCCGGCGGGCCGCGAAGGCGGGGTTCCAGCCGTGCGTGCATGCCATCGGCGACGCCGCGGTGACGCGAGTCCTCGACCTCTACGAGCGTGAGCTGGGGCCCGGCGGGGCCGCCCTGCGACCGCGAATCGAGCACGCCCAGGTCGTGCGCACGGCCGACGTGCCCCGCTTCGCCACGCTCGGCGTCATCGCCGCGGTTCAGCCCACGCACTGCACTTCCGACATGCCGTGGGCACCGGCGCGCCTCGGTCCGGAGCGCATCGCCTGGGCGTACCGCTGGCGATCGCTGCTCGACGCGCACGCCAGGCTGTGCCTGGGCTCGGACGTCCCGGTGGAGAGCCCCGACCCCCGGCTTGGGCTGTGGGCCGCGGTGACACGTCGTACCCCACAGGGGACACCCTCGGAGGGGTGGAACTTGGCGGAGGCGCTCACATCGGCCGAGGCGGTGGCCGGCTACACGTCCTGGGCCGCGTATGCTGCGTTTGAGGAGAACTGGCGTGGGACGCTCGTCCCCGGCAACGCTGCCGATCTCACCATCCTCGACCGCGACGTCGAGGTGGGAGGGGCGGCAGAGATTTTGCAGGCAAAGATTCTGCGCACCGTGGTCGCGGGGCGCGATGTTTTCGTTGCGAGGAGCGGGACGTGAGGATGCCATCGGTGCTTGTGATGCTCGCGCTCGCCGGAGGTTGGTCGTGGGGTTGCGGGGGAGGCGGCACGGCTGACCAGGAGACGTACTGGGCGAAGCTGCGCGACGATATGGTTGCCACCCAGATCGCCGCGCGCGGCGTTCGCGATGCAACCGTTCTGACGGCGCTGCGCACGGTCCCCCGTCACCTCTTCGTCCCGCCCGAGGTGCGCGCGGAAGCCTATGCCGATCATCCGCTCCCCATCGGCGAGGGGCAGACGATCTCCCAGCCGTACATCGTCGGGCTGATGACCGAGCTCCTGGAGGTGAAGCCGGGCGACCGCGTGCTCGAGATCGGCACTGGCTCGGGCTATCAGGCGGCGGTCCTGGCCGCGATGGGGTGCGAGGTCTACACGATCGAGATCCGCGCCGCGCTGGCGCACGAAGCCGACAAGCGCCTGGTATCCCTTGGCTACAAGAACGTCCACGTTCGGGCGGGTGACGGGTATGCGGGCTGGCCCGATGCCGCGCCGTTCGCGGGCATCGTGGTCACCGCCGCCCCCGAGCGCATCCCTAGGCCGCTGCTGGATCAACTGGCGATCGGCGGCCACATGGTGATCCCGGTGGGCTCGTTCTACCAGCAGCTCAAGGTGATCACGCGCCGCGGCGACAAGGACTTCCCCGAGAGCGACGTGATCCCGGTCCGGTTCGTCCCCATGACCGGGGAGGTCGAGAGAAGACCCTAGGCGGGCCTTGACCCGCCATCACCGTCGTCATTCTGA
>JALHTD010000085.1 GCA_022865555.1 Thermoanaerobaculaceae bacterium
TACCCTCGGCTCTCCGATCGCCTGTCCTGGAGGGAAAGCACCCGCCCCCGGGGTCGCGCCGGGGACGGGTCTGGAACACCGCGGGAAGGAGGAGGACCCGCGGGGTGCAACTTAGGAACTGGGTGGCGGCTCCGGCGGCGGCTCGAGCGGCACCTCGCTCAGCCAGTAGTCCACGGCGCACAGGCCGACGTACACCAGCACCCCGATGGCCGTGCTGGCGAGCGCGTTGAGGTTCGGGTCCTGGATGAACCCGATCTGCGCCGTGAGGTAGGTGCCGATCGCCGAAACCAGGATCTTCAGCTTGTCCTTGTTGGCCTTGAGCAGCGTGAGGAAATTCCATCCCGCCATGCTGCCGGACGGACTGAGGGCGGGCGGAGGGGTGATCGTTCCCATGATGCACTCCTTTCCGTAGGGCAGGCGCGGAGCGCCTGCTGTTTGGCAGCCGCGAAGGGCCGTGTTACTGCCTGACCTGCCACTCCAGGCTCGCCCTGCGTTCGGCCAGCCAGGTATCGAACGCGGCGACCTCCTCCAGTGTCAGCTCGCCGGTCTGCGCGAGGGCGCCTTTGATCACCTCAATCGTCGCCATGACCAGCGCCAACAGGGGGGCAAAGACGAGCGCGTAGGGCCCTGCGGCTAGGGGCGCGAGCGCCAGCAGCAGGTTCATCCACATCTCGGTCCAGTTCGGTGCCGGCTGTGCCGGCGGGTTGGTGCTCACTTTGCGCCTCCAGTCCACTGCGCGATGATGGCCGCCGCCTGCTTGCCGAGGTTCACGGCCGCGACGATTTTCGTCCCCAGGTCGGTCGCCAGTGCGTTCAGTTGTTCCTGCGTGATTTGAGTTGGATCCACACGATAGAGGGTGAGCGCGGCGCGGTACGCCTTGATCGAGCCGTTTGCGGCGTCGATCACCGGCGGTGCGCTCACGCGCAGCGCGTTCACGGCCGCCTTCCAGCCCGGGATGACGGGATCAATCACCTGCCAGTTCTCGTAGTCGGTCTTGAACAGATTGTCGAGCGTGCCGACCGCGAGCTTCAGGTTACGTTCCGCGTTCACCAGGAGGACATCCTGGCCCGGCTGGACGGTGGCGCAGGCGGTGAACATCACCGCAACGAGCAGCGCCACCATGACAACGCTTGTGTCCGGTTTCCTCATATCGTTCCTTTCTCGCCCATAAGGGCGTTGCTACCGCTCTCGCACTCGGATCGTGATCGTCCGGTCATCGGTGCGGCCGCCGACGGTCGTGATCCGGCAGATCACTGGATAGTCGGTGCCGGCTGTGCCGCCGGAGAGCCAGACGGTTGCCGTCGTTGTGGTCTTGCTCTCGGTAACCTTGGTGAGTCCGGCCTGCACGGTCCATGTCGCCGTCGCGATCGTGTCGGTGCCGAGGTAGTGCGACCAGTCGATGCTGTAATCGAGCACCGCGTTCGGGTCCTTTGTGAAGCATTCCATGAGTCCTCCTATCCGGTCCTATCGTCTGGCGGCACGATGAAGACGCGCAGGTCCTCGCCGAGGGTCAACACGCGCTCATCCGGCGGCACGATGAAGACGCTGTCATCACTCGGATGGCCGACGTTGAAAATCCACCTGGCCTCGAGCAGCGAGACTACGAGGCCGTCAGAGCGGTCAAGGTCCGTCTCGCCGCGGTTGATGTGGATCGATACCGTCAGACCGACGATCGGCGTGTCCTGCCGGAAGAGGGTCGCCGCCCTGGTGGTCGCCTCTATCGCAGCCGCCGATGCCGAGTCAGCACGGGGGATGCTCACCGCAAACTGCTGGCCTTCTGTGGCCCCGACAGTCAGGGTATCCGATGCACTCAGCGACCGGTTGATCGCTACGATGCCGATCGCGGAAACGGCAAGGATGTCGGTCTTGCCAAGGGCCAAGGTGGAGCTCCGAGCCTCGCCGACCGATACCGCAAGGGGATCTGATCGCCCGATGCTCGCCGTTTTCGCGCTGATCGCGTCCGTCGCCGCAACTGTCAGCGCATCCGATCCCGTCTTGAAGATCGTGATCGCA
>JALHTD010000086.1 GCA_022865555.1 Thermoanaerobaculaceae bacterium
CCAGCGACAGGCCGTCGAACGTCGCGGTGCCGCGTCCCACCTCATCGAGCATGACCAGCGAACTGCGGGTGGCGTGGCGGAGGATGCTGGCAACCTCGGTCATCTCGACCATGAAGGTGGACTCGCCCCGAGCGAGGTCGTCGGCGGCCCCGACACGGGTGAAGACGCGGTCGATCTCACCGATCTCCGCCTCCTCGGCCGGCACGAACGAGCCCGCCCGCGCCATGATCACCGCCAGC
Organism: Thermoanaerobaculaceae bacterium; assembly: GCA_022865555.1. Taxonomy (GTDB): domain Bacteria; phylum Acidobacteriota; class Thermoanaerobaculia; order Thermoanaerobaculales; family Thermoanaerobaculaceae; genus RBG-13-68-16. The sequence continues at coordinate 240 of JALHTD010000086.1, forward strand.
GCCACCTGGCGCAGGTAGGTGGACTTGCCGCCCATGTTCGGCCCGGTGAGCACCACGATCTGGCGGGAGTCGCCGTCCAGCTCCACGTCGTTGGGGACGAACGGGGTGCGAGAGAGCTCCTCCACGACCGGATGGCGCGAGCCGACCAGGCGGATGCGTGGGCCCGGAACCAGGCGCGGCCGCCGATAGTTGGCCCGCCTCGCCCGGTCCGCGAACGAGGCCAGGACGTCCACCGCGGCCACCGCCCGTGCGGTCTCCGCCAGGCGCGATGCGCGACCCGCGCAGCGCTCGAGCAGCGCGGCGAACAGCTCCCGCTCCCGCTCGTCGGCGCGAGCCTCCGCGGTGGTGATGCGGCGCTCCAACTCCTCCAGCTCCGGAGTCACGAAGCGCTCCGCTCCCGTGAGCGTCTGCCTGCGCACCCACTCGGCCGGCACTCGGTCCAGGTTGGGACGGGAAACCTCGAAGGCGTAACCGAAGACCCGGTTGTACCGGATCCGGAGGTTGGAGATGCCGGTACGGGAGCGCTCGCGTGCCTCAAGCTCGCCCAGCACCTCCTTCGCCCCGTGGGCGAGCTGACGCGCCTCGTCCAGTTCGGGATCGCAACCGGTGCGGATCGCCCCGGGCCCCAGCAGCACGGGCGGTTCCTCCGCGAGCGTGGTGGCCAGGTCGTCTCTCAGGTCGTCAAGCGGGTCCACCCGATCCCCGAGTGCCGCCAGCAGCTGGCTCGACGAGGCGGCGAGCTCCGCCCGCAGTTCGGGGAGAACAGCGAGGGCCGTCCGCAGACCGACGAGCTCGCCCGGCCTGGCCTGGGACAGGCCCAGTCGCGCCGCGGCCCGTTCCAGGTCACCGACCCGCTGCACCAGCTCCCGCAGCGTGGCAAGGCGCCCCGGCTCCTCGATGAGCGCGGCCACCGCGTCGTGGCGGGCCGCGGCCGCCACCGGGTCCCCGAGGGGCTGTACCAGCCAGTCGCGAAGGAGCCGTGCGCCCATCGTGGTGACCGTGTGGTCGAGCACACGCGCAAGCGAGGCGCGCCTGTCCCCCGAGGCGTCGCGCAGGATCTCCAGGTTGCGCACCGCGGCCGCGTCCAGAACCAATTCGCCGCCAAGCCGCCGCCGCTCGAAGGAGCGCAGGTGGCGCGGCACCCCGCCCTGCGTGGCTCGCACGTACTCCACGAGCGCCCCGGCGGCGCCGACCAGCGGCTCACCGGGCTCCAGCTCAAACGCCCGCAGCGAGCCGACGCCGAGCACCTGCCGCAAGAGATCCTCGGCCCGCCCGGCCTCGAACCAGCTCGACGGACGCACCGTGATCATGGGGCCGCCGAGCTCCTCGGCCGACAGGCCGTCGGGTCTCGCGCCCTCCGGCAGAAGGATCTCCTTGGGCCGCAACCTCGCCAGCAGGTCGCGCGCCTCCCCGAAGGACGCACAGCTCACGCCGCCGAATTCGCCCGAGGCGGCCTCCAGGAACGCGGCGGCCACCTGCGGTCCGGCCTCCCGGAGCGCCACGAGCCAGCGTCGTTCGCCGTCGCCGAGCAGCACCGGCTCGGTGACGGTCCCCGGGGTGAGCACGCGGATCACCTGGCGGCGCACCAGGCCGCCCGCCTTCGCAGGGTCTTCCACCTGCTCGGCGATCGCCACCTTGAGCCCGGCCTCCAGGAGCTTGCCCACGTAGCTCGTCACCGCGTGGTGCGGTATGCCGCACATCGGCGAGGTGACCTCGTCGTTGTGGCGACGACGCGTGAGCACGATGCCGAGGATCGGCGCCGCCTTCTCCGCATCCTCGAAGAAGAGCTCATAGAAGTCGCCGAGCCGGTAGAGCAGCAGCGCATCCTCGACCTGGTGCTTGAGCTCCAGGTACTGCTGCAGCATCGGCGTCTGCTTCATGTCGCGGCGATTGTAGCCTGGAGCTTGACGGGGCGTTCCGGAGGGGCAAGACTGGCGTCGTGAGAACGGTGCTTGCGATTGCGGCGTGCGGGCCCCGTCTGGAACTCGCGCTGCTCTCACACGCCGCACCTGCCCCCGGCCTGGTGGCCCTCGCGGGACCGACCCCCCGTTCGGAGTTGGTGATGATGGGGGTGGACCTGCTGCTGCGGGCCGCGAACCTCGATCGAGCCGCGCTCGAGGGCGTGGTGGCCACGCGTGGTCCGGGCTCGTTCACCGGCGTTCGGGTCGCGCTTGCCACCGCGCAGGGGCTTGCACTGGCGCTGGGCATCCCGGCCCATGGCTACTCGTCCCTCCTCGCGCAGGCGGCCCGCGTCCGCGTTCCCGAGTGCCTGGCGGTGCAACCTGCGCGCCGGGGCAGCGTCTACGTCCAGCCCTTCGCCCGCCGGGATATGCGCCTCGACGCCCTCGACGAGGCGAGGATCGTGCCGGTAGCCAGCCTCGCGGAGTTCCGGCTCCCGGTGGTGGCGCCGGTTGGTGTGACTCTGCCGGCCGGCACGCCGGTTGCCGCGGCCGCGGTCGGGACCGCAGAGGCGCTTCTCGACCTGCTCGCTCACGAGGAGCGACCCGACCCGGGCACCCTCACCCCGCTGTATCTCGAACCCCCGCCGGCAAAGCAGCCGACAAGGAGCGCGCCGCCGTGGCCGCCCTCGCCAAAGGCTTCTTGATCCGACCGGCACGCGAGGAGGACGTCCCGGTTGTGGCGGCCCTCGAGGCGGAGGTGTTTCCCGATCCGTGGCCCGCCCACCTCTACATGCAGGAGGTCGGCCAGCCGCTTCGCTACCAGCGGGTCGTCTACACCGAGGATGGCTACCTGGCAGCCTACATGTTCGCGTGCTGGCAGGTGGACGAGCTGCACGTCCTCAAGGTGGCCACCCACCCACTGCACGAGGGGAAAGGGCTCGCCACCTCCCTCATGGCCGAGGCGAGGGTCGAGACGGAACGGGCCGGCGCCCGCGGGCTCGTGCTGGAGGTTCGCCCGTCCAACCGGAGGGCGATCCGGCTGTACCGCCACCTGGATTACGCCATCGTCGGGCGCCGCCCGCGCTACTACGCCGACGGCGAGGACGCGCTCGTGATGAGCCTCGAGCTCGGCCCGCGAGAAGGCACGGGCTGACCAGGCCGATCGCCGGCCGACCCGGACGGCACCGGGGGTCTTGAGGCGCTTCCTCCCTGGCGGCTATCCGGGCTATACTCAAAGACGGAGCAGGACGAAAGTGAAACGACTCGGGGAAATCCTCATGGCGAAGGGGATGGTGTCCCCCGACGGCCTGCGAGCGGGGCTCGATGCGTGCCGGCGTCACGGCGGGAGGCTCGGCACCTGGCTGGTGAGGCTCGGCCTGATCAGCGAGGGAAAGCTCCTGGACGCACTCGCGGAGCAGTCCGGCTGCCCACCCGCCACCACCCTGCAGCTCGCCACGGCTCCCTCCGACGTTCGCGCGGTCATTCCACCGGCATTCGGCAAGCGAAATTTGGTCGTGGCGTTCGCCCGCCGCGGGCGGAACATCGACGTGGCGATGATCAGGCCCAACGACCTCCTTTTGGTGGACGAGATCTCCAAGGTGACGGGTCTGGTCCCGCGCCCCCACGTGGCCACCGAGGCCGCGCTCACCGCGGCCCTCGCCCTCCCGGGCGCGGCCTCGTCCCCACCTGCCGCTGGACCCCCTCCGGGGCCGCCGCAAGGGACCGTACGGGAGTGGCGGCAGTTCTGGAAGCTCGAGTCCTCCTCGCCGGAGCTGATGCGAGGGCTGGAAGCCCCGCCCCTCAAGGCGCCGGGGACCGCCGCCGCCACCTTCCCCCACCTCACACCCCTGACGGCGGCAACCGGTCCGGTCACCCCGAGAGAGACTCAGGACCTTGCCGATGCCCTCTCCGCGGCCACCCACCGCGACCAGGTCGCCGGTCTGGTGCTCTCCAACCTCGCCGGCATGGCCTACCGGGTCGCCCTCTTCTACCTGTACCAGAACAAGGTGATGGGCTGGGCGGCACGCGGGCCCGCAATCGTGGAGGAGGACTTCCACACCCTGATCCTCCCCCTGGACCGGCCTTCCCTCTTCCTCAATCTGGCCAAGGGCGTGGACATCCACGTCGGGTCCCTCGGCCCGGGTGAGGGCAACGACCTCCTCCTCGACGCGCTGGGATCGCCCTCGCCGCGCGAGGCCGTGGTGGTGCCGGTGCGGGTGCGCGGCAAGACCGCAGGGTTCCTCTGGCTGGACGAGGGCGAGGAGAGTGTGGGAGACATCTCTATCCCCATAGTCCAGGAGGTGGGACACCTCATCGGGCTTGCCCTCGAGATCCTGGTCCTGAGACAGAAGGTCAGGAGCGGCGCCCGCTTGACAGGAGGCGCCCCGCCAGACTAGCGTGACGCGGCTGAAGGTGGAGGGATTCATGATCAAGGCCGACCTGGTGCGCAAGGTTATGGGTGCCGTCGAGATCTCGCAGTCGAAGGCGAACGATGCCGTGAACGCGGTATTCGACGCCATGCGCGAGGCGCTGACTCAGGGTGAGCGCATCGAGCTGCGCGGGTTTGGCGTTTTCCTGGTCAAGAACCGCAAGCGAGGCATCGGTCGCAACCCGAAGACCGGCGTCGAGGTGGCCATCCCCCCCGGCAAGACAATCCGCTTCAAGCCCGGCAAGGCGCTGCGGGTGATCGCCTAGGTGTCCAGCCCAGGGCTGGAGTTCGAGATCATCGGCCCCGACGGCATCCCCGTCGGGGTCGTTCGTCGTCCGCCCCCGCCGCCGCGCCGCGTGTGGCTCCACGTCCTTCTGTTCCTGGCGACCCTGGTCTCGACCACCCTGGTGGGCGGACTGGCCTTCGGGGACGTGCCGCCCGATTTCAAGCCGACCAGCTTCGCGCAGCTGCTTTTCCACCCGGCGGTGCTTGGCGCGGGTTTCTCCTTCTCGATACCCTTCCTCGTCATCCTGCTCGCCCACGAGATGGGTCACTACCTCGCGTGCCGCTACCACCGGCTCGACGCGACGCTCCCTTTCTTTCTGCCGGTTCCGTTCGGCATCGGCACGCTGGGGGCGTTCATCCGCATCCGCACGCCGCTGCTTAACAAGCGCGAGCTCTTCGACGTCGGGGCGTCGGGGCCACTGGCCGGCTTCGTAGTGGCGCTGCCGGTGCTGTTCGGCGGCATCGCGCTCTCGAAACCCGTCGCCGAGCTCCCGAAGGGAGGGGTGATGATCTTCGGCGAGCCGCTCGCCTTCAAAGCCCTGGCCTGGCTCGTCCACCCCAATGTGCCACCCGGCGGTGACCTTTTCCTCCACCCTCTCGGGTTCGCGGCCTGGTTCGGCCTGCTGGTGACCGCCCTCAACCTCCTGCCGTTCGGCCAGCTCGACGGCGGGCACATCACCTACGCGCTTTTCGGGGCGTGGCAGAGACGCATCGCCTGGCCGCTGATGGCCGTCCTCGTCGTGCTGGGGTTCTGGTGGACCGGATGGTGGATCTGGGCGGTGATCGCTCTCGTGATGCGGGTCCGCCACCCCTGGATCCCCGACGAGACCGCCATGCTCGACCCGCGCCGTCGTCTGCTCGGCTTCCTGTGCATCGTCGTGTTCCTGCTCTGCTTCACCCCGGAGCCGATCAAGATACTCCCCTGAGAGACGGCTCACAGCCGACAGCGGACAGCAAGGAACAGAGTCGTGGTTGGGAGTCTTGAGCTGTGAGCTGTCAGCTGTTGGCCGTCGGCTCTCTCGCGGGGGGATCGTCCCAGATGAACGTCACGGGCCCGTCGTTTGTGAGCTCGACCATCATGTGCGCACGGAAGACACCCGTCGCGACCGGCACGCCGCGGGCGCGCAAGGCCGTCACGAGCGCTACCACGAGCGGCTCCGCATCCTCCGGCCTCGCCGCGCCGACGAAGTCCGGCCGTCGCCCCCGGCGTATCGAGCCCGCCAGCGTGAACTGCGAGAGGACCAGGATCTCTCCGCCAACCTCGTCGTGGCCGCGGTTCATCGCTTCGCCCTCGTCGGCGAACACCCGCAGCGTGGCGAGGCGGTGCGCCGCACGCTCTACCTGCTCCGGGCCGTCGCCGGTCTCCACGCCGACCAGCAATACCAGCCCCCGCCCGATCGAGCCCACCACCTCGTCGTCCACCCGCACCGATGCGCGGCTCACCCTCTGCACGACGATCTTCATGCGCCCTTTCTCCGCCGGATCAACTGCTTCGCCTGGCGCCACTCCTCGGCCCCGAACAGGACCAGGAGCAGTGCGTAGACTGCTCCACCCGCCAGCGCCCATGCGCCGAGCATGGCCAGCGAGCGCACGCTGGTGTGAAGGGGCACGGGAAAGGCGCGGTTGAGCAGGAACACCGTTGCGCCGAGCCCCGCCGCGGCCACGATGTGGCGGGCAACCGCGGGCAGGACGTCGCGCAGGGGCGGCAGCCGCTTGTGCCGCCCGTCCAGCCAGAGCAGGACGAGGGCGTTTGCCACCTGCCCGCCAACGGAGGCGCCGGCCACGCCGCGCACCCCGAACGGACCCGTGAGGGCCAGCCCGAGGACGAAGAACACACCCAGGTTCACCGCGGAGGCGATCACCGGGGAGCGGGTGTCGTTCCACGCGAAGGAGGCGCTGGCGAGGAGCTTGGTCAGCCCGAGGAACGGCATCCCGATCGAGTACACGAGCAGCGCCGCCGCGGCCCTCCTGACGTCCGCCAACGTGTACTTGCCCCCCCCGAACAGTGCCCCGATCATCGGCATGGCGAGCACCGCGCTGAAGACCGTGCTCGGGATCGCGACCGCGGAGAGCAGGCGCAGCGCGAACGCCAGCGTGTCCCG
>JALHTD010000087.1 GCA_022865555.1 Thermoanaerobaculaceae bacterium
GAACCTCGACCGTGAAGCGGCCAGGGCGAGCGCCCTGCACGGCCGCGCAGGCGAATCCCCGGACCGTCTCGACAGCTCGGATGACGATTCCACAGCGGGGCAGGGACGGTTCAGGCCCCTGCAGATCCGCCTGCGCACCACCCCCAACTCGCCGGTCAGGCTGTCGCTGACCATCCGCCAGCCGGGAATCTCAAGGGACGAGGTGATCGCGAGCCTCGAGGCCTTCCTTGCGCAGCTCCGGTCGGGGGATCTCGACGAACGACTTGCCCCGGCCACGCACCCGGAACGTCAAGAGAAACCCAGGAAATAGCCCCGCCAGCGGCCCAGGCAGGGAATCGAACCGGTCACTTGAGACGGTTGGCCGGGTTCTGCGGTTCGCCGTAGTCGAAGGATGACAGGTAATTTAACATAATATATCTTATCGGACCTTCAAGCCCACCGGCTTCTTGTGGAATGCGGCACTCCTGTGGAAGACGGTGTTGAAATCCCCTCACGTCCGCCCCCTATTGGGGTGGCCCAGAGCCCGGTGGCTTGAGCCGGTCTGCTCCCGTACTATCCAGTTTGATGGCACGGCGGCACCGCCTGATCGTCAATCGCGCCCTGCTCCTGGAGATGTTGCCGACGCTCCTGCTGGCCACGGGCGTGAGCACCTTCATCCTCCTGATCAGGGCGCTGTTCGTATTGGCCGACCTTTTCATCTCGCACGACGTGCCCGCGCTCACCGGCGGGCGGCTACTGCTGCTCGGGGTTCCCAACATCCTGGCGCTCACGCTCCCGATTGGCACTCTGTTCGCGGTGCTGATGACGGCCTCCCGCTGGGCCGCAGACTCGGAGCTGGTCGCGATGCAGGCCTCAGGCGTGCCCCTCCGTCGGGTGGCGCGGCCGCTGGTCATGGCGGCAGCCGTCGTCTGTGCCGTGGACATGGTGATGATGCTGGTGATCATGCCGCGGTCGAACGCGAAGCTCTCCGAAACGACCCGCCGTATCGCCCTCTCGGCGGCAAGCGCGGCGGTCGAGCAGCACGTGTTTGCCGAGGACTTCCCAGGCCAGCTCCTCTTCGTGGACAAGATCGATCGGGGTACCGGCCGCTGGCACGGTGTGCTGCTCTTCGATTCCACCGACGCGATGCAGGAAAGCCTGGTCACCGCCGACAGCGGGGACCTCGTGATCGACCCCCGGGCCGGCACTGCGTGGCTCAACCTCCAGGACACCACCACCCACCTGCTCCGCCCCGACTCGCCCGACTCCTATCGCAAGAACGACAACAACGAGCTGAAAATCCGGCTCAAGCAGCCGACTGTAGATCGCGGTGAGCGCAGGAGGCTGGGCGTCCGGGAGACGCGCACGGAGGAGCTCCTGGAGCGGGTCCGGGCCGCACAGGGTCCGAGGACCGAGGACACCCGAGAGACCCTGGTGGAGCTTCACAAGCGGGTGGCGATCCCCGCCGCCGCCATCGCGTTCGCCCTTGTGGCCTTCCCGCTCGGGACCCGTAACCGCCGGGGCGGGAGGAGCTTCGGCCTCACGATCTCGGTGGGGCTCGTGGTGCTCTACTACGTGCTCCTCAACAACGGCGACCTGCTGGCCACGGCCGGCAAGGTCCCGGTCGCGCTCGGTGTGTGGCTCCCGAACCTTGTGCTTGTCGGGCTGGCGGCTGCCCTGTTCCGCCGAGCCTCTCTAGCGGTCAGCGGCGAAGGCGGCCTCTTCGCCTGGCCCCGCATGCTCCGCGGGGTCGGCTCGGCGCTCGGAGAAGCCCGCCGCCTTGTTGCGATCGGGATCGCGAGCCTGGTCGGCAGCCGCAACAACGGCCGGGCCGCGGCGGGCGGCGAGGTCGTGCCCCGGCTCCCCCTCACCATCGGCGTCCTGGACCGCCACCTGCTGCGCCAGTGCGCGGGGTTCCTCGTCCTGGTGCTCATAGCGGTCTGTGGCCTCTGGATCACAATCAACCTCTCGGAGAACCTCGAGGACATCCGAAGGAACGTGGTGCCGCTGGTCGTTGTGGTGTCGTTCTACGTCTTCTCGCTACCGCAGATCGTGCACGACACGCTTCCCCTCGCCTTCCTGATCGCCTTCCTCGCCACCGCGACGGTGCTCGAGCGCCACAACGAGACAACCGCATTCAAGGCGGCGGGCATCTCCCTGAGTCGCGTGGCGCTTCCCCTGCTCCTGTTTGGGATCGCCACGGGAGCCGGGCTCTTCCTCCTGGACGACTACGTGACCCAGCGGGCAGAGCGCTCGAAGCAAAAGCTCGAGGACGTGATCAAGGGGCGCAAGGTGGCC
>JALHTD010000088.1 GCA_022865555.1 Thermoanaerobaculaceae bacterium
CCCGGGTAGATCGTCGCGGTGAGCAGGGTCGGCATGTTGGGCGAGGGCGCCACCCAGGGAAGCCCGGTCTGGTCCCACCACAGATCGCGGCGCCACCCCTCACACGGCAGCACCGCCAGCGCGAGGCCGGGGTGGCGCGCGGAGCGGAGCAGCAGCGCCAGCTCGCCCAGGGTCATCCCGTGGCGCGCCGGTACCGGCAGCTCCGACACGAACGATCGGCAGCCCTCTTCGACCGGCCCGCCCTCCAGCCCTACCCCACCGAGTGGGTTCGGCCTGTCGCAGACGATGACCTCCACACCGCCTCTCTCGCAGGCTGCCATTGCGTGAGCGAGCGTGGCGGCAAACGTGTAGTACCGGCACCCGATGTCCGGAAGGTCCACGACGAGCGCGTCCAGGCCGGCGAGGTGCTCGGGACGCGGCGCCAGCGTCTCGGCGGAGGCACCGTAGAGCGAGACCACCGGCAGTCCGAGCAGCGGCTCGCGCTCCGCGGACACCGCCTCCATGTCCCGGGCGATGCCCCACAGCCCGTGCTCGGGCGCGAAGATCCGCAGCAACTCGCCGCCGACGCTCGTCAGGACACGCCATGCGGGCTCGAGATCGGGGGTCACCGAGGCCTGGTTGGCGAGCACCCCGAAGCGCCGCCCCGCGAGCAGGGCCGGGTCCCCGACCAGCCGCTCGAGGCCAATCCGAACTCGTGCTGCGCTCATTGTCAGTCAGTATAGCGGGCGCGACGCGGGGTATGCTTGGCGTGGTTCGAGGAGGCAGCGGTGGAGCGCGACGAGTTCATCAGCATCGTGGAGAGCAGAAACCCCCGCACGGTTTTCGAGCCGCTGGGGATCCGGGTGACGAGCTACGACCCCGACGCCATGCAGGTGGCGATGACAGTGGACCACCGCCACCACCAGCACCTGGGGATGCTGCACGGAGGCGTCTCGGCTCTGCTGGCCGAGTCCGCGGCCTCGCTGGCCGCCGCGATGAGCGTGGACCTCCGAACCCACACCGTCGCCGGCGTGGACCTCAACGCCACCCACCTGCGCCCGAAGCGCGGCGGGACCCTGCTCGCGACCGCTCGCCCGCTCTTTCGTGGCCGCACGACCCACGTCTACGGAGTCGAGATCACCGACGAGAGGGACGAGCTGGTGTGCGTCGCTCGCTGCACCATCGTGGTCCGACCGAGGAAAGCCGACAGCTGTCAGCTGTACGCTTCCCCTCAGACCATTCGCAGCAGGTGACCCATCTTGTGCTTCTTGGCCTCGAGATACTTCCGGGTGTGCTCGGTGGGCGGCACCTCGAGCGGGACGCGCTCCACGATCTCGAGCCCGTAGCCGGAAAGGGCCACGTACTTGGACGGGTTGTTGGTCATCAGGCGCATCCGCCGGACGCCGAGGTCGCGGAGGATCTGGGCGCCCACCCCATAGTCGCGCTGGTCGGGCGAGAACCCCAGCTGCTGGTTGGCCTCGACCGTGTCGGCGCCGGCATCCTGCAGCTCGTAGGCGCGCAGCTTGTTCACGAGGCCGCTGCCCCGCCCCTCCTGGAGCAGGTACAGCAGCACGCCCCTCTTCTCGGCCGCGATCCGCTCCAGCGCGGTCTCGAGCTGGGCGCCGCAGTCGCAGCGCGCCGAGGCGAAGACGTCGCCGGTGAGGCATTGCGAGTGGACCCTGACCAGCACCGGCTCCTCGGGGTTGATCTCGCCCATCACGAGGGCCACGTGCTCCTCGCCGGTGACCGGTGCACGATAGGCGTGGACGTGGAACTCCCCGTAGCGCGTGGGCAGCGACGGTGCCGCCATGCGCTCCACGATGCGCTCGTGGCGCATGCGGTGTGCGATGAGGTCGCGGACCGTGATGACGGCGATCCCGTGCTCGCGAGCCACCTCGAGCAGGCGCGGTAGGCGCGCCATCGAACCGTCCGTGTCCATCACCTCGCAGATCACGGCCGCGGGGTAGAGCCCGGCGAGCCTGGCGAGGTCCACCGAGGCCTCGGTGTGTCCGGCGCGCTTCAGACTGCCGCCGTTGCGGGCCCGCAGCGGGACAGTGTGCCCCGGCCGGAGCAGGTCCTCCGGCCGTGTGCCCGGGTCTATAAGCGCTTGAACCGTGGCTGCGCGGTCGGCGGCGGAGATCCCGGTCGTGACGCGGTTGCGCGCCTCGACCGAAACGCAGAAGGCGGTCTGGTGGGGGGACGTGTTGTGTTCGACCATTGGGGGCAGCTGCAGCTCGTCGCAGCGTCGTTCCGTGAGCGCGACGCAGATGAGGCCGCGCGCGTGGGTGGCCAGGAAGTTGATCGCGTCGGGGGTTACCTTCTCGGCGGCGATGGTCAGGTCACCCTCGTTCTCGCGGTCCTCGTCGTCCACGATGAGGACGAAGCGGCCGCGGCGGAACTCCGCCGCGGCCTCCTCGATGCTCGCAAAAGCGCTGCCGTCCTGAGCCACGTCCGCCATGCCACCTACCCCTTGGGTACGGCGCTGGGGGCGGCGGCGGGAGCCGCGGGCTCTTGCTTGATCACGGTGAATGGGATCTTTTGCGTCCTCTTGACACCGGTCTTGGAGTCCCGGAGCGTCACCTCGAGCTCGAAGTCGACGCCGCGCCGGAACCCGGACAGCGGCAGTACCTGGCCGTACACCCAGAAGTCGCCGAACACCTTGGCTCCGGTGACCACCTGGAACGGCTGCTCGTCCTGCTTCTTCCCCCCGGAGTACAGGACCATCTGCAGCTCGACCTGGGGCTGCTGCTGACCGTCGAGGCTCGGACGCACCACGTACGCGCCGTAGGCGATGTTCTCCTCCTCCTTGTACTTGTTGTCCGGCCGCGGGATGAGCTGCATGGCACCAAGGTGGAACGGATCCCCGAGGCGAGCCTGGGCTGCCTGACGGAAGTCTGGACCCCAGTAGATCGGCGAGATGTAGGGACCCTCGGCGGGCGCCGGGTCGTTCTGCACGTCTGCGGTCGTGACTGCGATCGGCCCGCTGTCGCTGAACAGGGCCAGGTCGACCTTCCAGGTACCGGCTTCGACCGGGAGGGAGAACTCGTACCCACGGGCGCCCGGGACGCTCATGGGCAGAACCGGAGAAGCGAAGCTCCCCACGACATCCCCCCCCTCGGCCTTGCGGACTCGCCCGACGGAGTGAGTTGCGAACGGCACCGCGTCGGGGAGCTGCACGTACAGCCAGATCGGGTGCTGGGTCTCGCTCATGATCCCGGAAGACGTCATCACCGCCGCGCCATCCGGCCACGGCCGCGGCTGCAGGTCGAAAACGGCCTGCTGGGACGACGTCGCGGCCTTCGTGCCGGGCAGGAGGCCCATTTGCGGCGCCTCGGTCAGCTTGGGGTTGAGGATCAGCTGCTCCGGCTTGGCGGCGAGGATCTTGAGGGGCTGCATGTTGCGCCGATCGGCTCGGTCGAGCGGGAAGTCCCCTGCCCCCGCCTTCGTCTCCGAGAAGACGAAGAGGATCTCGTCGCTCTTCTTCGTGGCGGGCTTCCCGTCCTTGGTGTAGAGCCAGATCCAGATGCCGCCGCGCTCGATGAATCCGGGCCGGTTTCCTTCCGCCTCGTCGGCGCCGGGCGGCAGGTTCTGGGCGCCGAGCGGGCGTCCCATCAGGATGACCACCTTGCCCCGGTCGGACATACATCCTTTGACCTTCTCGGTCGAGAACTGCGTGTCTGCGGCAGCGACGCGCATGTCGAAGTCGAGCTTGAGCTCGTTCTGGACCGTGTTGAGGTCCGGGTCACGCCTCGCCCAGAACAGGTCGATGAAAGCTTGGGCCTCGGCGTCGGTCTTGACCTGAGAGTATGCCTTGCGCTCGGTTTCGATGAGGAGGAAGCCGGCCGGGCCGTCGGGCCATTCTTTGTAGGTCTGGGAAAGCTGCGCGCTCGCGACCGACGCCGCGAGCCAGGCGGCCAGCGCGAGGGGGATCAAAGTTCGCCGCATGACGATCTCCTTGTTCTTGTCCCGTCGGTCGTCCGACGGGCGCATTATCATACACCCCTTGCGGAATCACCGAACAAGCGCGCGCACGAAGCACGTTCACAGTCGACAGCTTTGCCCCACCCACACAGCCAGCTGACAGCTGACAGTTACCCCTCCCGCCCGAAACCGCCACCTGGGCGGTTGCGCCGCGCCGTTGACTGTCGGCTGTGAGCTGTCAGCTGTGAGCTGCCCCTAGAAGGCGTTGCCGAAGGAGAGGAACACCTCGCCCGGCGCCTCCTTCACGACGGTCCCGTTGATGAGGTACGTTTCCGGGTTGAACTTGCGCCCGTACTCGAGGCGCAGCGGCCCCACCGGCGTGTCGGCCCGCAGCCCGATGCCGCCGCCCCAGCGCATCTGGTCGACGCGGACTGCGCGCCACGCCGACCACACGTTGCCCCCGTCGACGAAGAGCGTGCCCCAGACCACGCTGAAGATCGGGAACCGCCACTCGAAGTTGGTGATCAGCTGGCCCGCTCCCCCGATCGCCACCACGCTCACGGGGAGCTGGCAGCTCCCGTCGGGAGTTGTCGTGCAACCCAGGGTCTCGTTGGGAATGCCCAGCAGGTCGAGCGGGAACGCCCGGTGCGTCGCCCGGCCGCCGGCGAAGAAGCGAACGTTGACCGGCACCTCGAGGTTGTCCGGCTCATCGGGTTTGGCATGGCGCGGTTGGATCCCGCCCGCGCGCACCGAGAACGCGAACACGCCACCGGCTGCGGGGAGGTACGAGGAGAACGAGAGGTTCAAGAGGTCGAACTCCGCATCGGCGTTGAACAGCTTGAATGCGTGCTGCCACTCGACCGAGGCGTACGCGCCGCTGCGAGGCACCAGGATGTCGTTGCGCGTGTCCCAGGCGAGGCTGGGCGTGAGCGACGCGATCTTCAGGTTTTGCTGGCTCCGCTCGACGTCGGAGAGCACCTCGGGAGGCGCGGTGTTGTCTACCGACTGGTAGTTGAAACGCAGCAGCCACCGCCAGGGCCGCCTCTTCTGGTCGCCGAACGCGAACAGCACGCCGCGCTGGAAAACCTGGTAGGAAGTGAAGGTCTGCTGCGTCTGGTAGAGCGCGACCGAGGTCGGAAATCCAAGTACGCCCAAGTTTTGCGGCTCCTGATAGGTGAGCTGAAACCGGTTGTCCCGGGTCGAAACCCTGGAATCGAAGGTGAGGCTGCGACCGGTGCCGAACAGGTTGAGCTCGGACCAGGAGAGCGAAACCTGTGCCTTCTGCTCCGTGTCGTAGCCGAGGCCAACGGCGTACGCACCGGTCGGACCCTCGGCGAGATCGATCACCAGCCCGCGGCGGCTGCCGATGTCCTGGTCTGGAATGGGGTCGACGCTCACGCTATGAAAGACGCCGAGCGCGAGCAGACGGCGCTGGGCTGCGAGCTGCGCTTCCGGTCCCGCCACCTGGCCTGACTTGAGTCCGGCCACCTTCTCGACCACGCGAGGGCTCGTGCGCGCGAGGCCCGCCACGACGATCCTGCCGACGACTGACAGCGTGCCGGCTTCGGCCCGCAGCGTGACCGAGCAGGACTGCCCCTCGCAGGCGTGCGTGCCGGTAACCTGCGCGTCGAGGTAACCCGCATCCCTGATCGCCGCCTCGAGTAGCGCCCTCGCCTGCTCCTCCGCGCCCAGGCTCCAGGGGCCCCCTTTTGCGACCGGCAACGTCGGGGCCTTGAGGTCGGCCGGCAGGCCCTCGATGGTGACCTCCCGCACCAGGGTCCGAGGGCCCTCCTCGACAGGAAACTCGATCACCACCTCGTCCCCGCTCGCGACGATGCGCGCAGGCTCCACCCGGGCATCGACAAAACCGGCCGCCCGGAGCATGGTCAGCACCGAGGAGACGTCGGCCGCCAGCGTTTCGTCGTCCACCGGCTCGCCGCCCCAGCGCCAGAAGTGCCCGGGGCGGGCGCCGACCCTCTGGTGCAGCTCCTTCTCCGGCAGCGAGCGCAGCCCCGGAAAGCGCACCGCGAGGATCGGGGTCCTCGGGCCAGCGTCAACCTTGAGCTGCAGCACCTTGTCGCTGCCCTTGTCGGTAACGTCGCCCTGAACCTTCGCCAGGAGCCTGCCGTCCTGCTGGAGGAACATCCGCACCCGCTCGACGACCACCTCCACGGCAGCCTCGTTGAACGTCTCGTCGCCCCGCAGGAAAGGCAGGGCCCCCACCTCCAGGCTCTTGCTTCGCTTGAGGCCATCCAGCTCGAGCTCGTAGTGAGGCCCAAGGCGCACGTCGAGCTTCACGGAGGGGCCCTCGGCCGTCTCGCTCAGCGCCGGAGAGGCCACTTCGGCCTCCCAGAACCCCTCGCGGCGCAGCTGGGCCGCGAGCCCCCGGCGAGCCCTCTCCAGTTTGGCCGTGGTGAGCCGCTGGCCGGGTTTTAGCTTGCAGATGTCCCAGAGCTCCTCTGGCTTGAGCGGCGCACCCGGAGCTTCCAGCAGGTGGATCGTGAGCGGCTTCCCGAGCTCGCCTCGCACGGTGACCGCGACCTCGCCGGTCGCAGCGTCGAACGCGAGGTCGGGGCTCAACCGCGCCTCGGGGTACCCGCTGTCGGCCAGACTCTGCCTCGCCCGCTTCAGCGCCGCCTCGAAGCCCGGCACCCAGAGCGGTGCCCCTGTGCCGAGGGCCAGAGTGGCGCGCACCTGCTTCGTCTCCGAACGAGGAAGCCCGAGGATGGCCAGGTCCTTGACCCGTGAGGCCGGCTGCACCAGGACCCGGATCGTGGCGCCTCCGTCCCCCTCCTCGACCTCCACCACCACGTCCTCGACCACGCCCGTCGCCAGCAGCGCCCGGACCCCGCTCCGAATCTCCGACCGCGACAGCGCGTCCCCTTCCGAAACCCCGAACACGCGGCGGAGGCGGTACGGCGCGGGGTACCCGGGAACGTCGAGCACGACCTTCTCCACCGGAACCGTGCCCCACTGCAGCGACGCGGCGGCGAGCATCGCGGTCAGTAGCGGCGCTGCCACTGGATCCCCATGGAGAGCGAACCGTCGGCCTCACGGACCGCCTCGAGGTAGATGCCCGGACCCAGCCGCCACCGGCTTGAGATGATCTCTTCCCGGTTGGACGTGAGGTTCGTGGACACCATGACGAGCCAGTCGCGGCTCAGTTGCTTGGCGACCGTGAGACGGGCCGTGGGGCTGCCGGACTGGGTGCTGGCAAAAGGGTCAACCTGGAGCTGGTCGACGTCCAGCAGCGTGCGGGCTCGCCTGGTGACGGCCCCGCCCAGCTCCCCGGTGATGAACGTCGAGGCCGCGGCTCCGGTTTGCGCGGCGGTGGCCTCGCTTTCCCGTCTGCCCACGACGAGCAGCGAGATGATGTCCATCTCGGGAAGCCCCGGGACGCTCGTGAAAGTCGGGGTCAATCGGTCGAGGGTGCCGATGAGGCTGACCGTGATGTCGTACGACTGGACGAGGGTGCGCGCGAGCACATCCAAACGGGGCTCTATCCGGTCGGGGCTGGCAAACGTCACGATCCCGCGATCCAGCTGGTAGCGCGTGCCCGAGAACTCCAGCTCACCGCCAGGCAGAGCCTCGAGCCTCCCCAGAACCCCGTATCTCGCGGTCGTTCCGACGATGCGCAGCGAGCCCTTGGCGGTGAGGCGCGCGAGCGGGCTCTGGACCTCGAACGTTCCGGGCACGTCGACGGTGACGTTGAGGGTCATGGGTGAGACATCGTCCGAGCGGGCACGCTCGCGCGTCAGCACGGTTTCGACGACCAGTTGCTGCAGGTCGATGTCGCGGCGATAGAACGTGCGCTCCAGCGCGAGCTTGCCGCTCAGAAGGAGGTTGGAAAGCGGACCCACGAGGCGCAGCTCGCCGGAGAGGATCGGCCTGAGGCCGGTCGTGAGGGGCCAGCCCACGTTCTTGGCGGTCACAACGAGGTCGAGCTCGAACTGGGGCACGAGGACGACGCGGCCCTCGCAGACCCCGCTGCCCCCAAGAAGGGAGAAGCTGATCTGGTCAAGCTGAACAACCTCCGGGACGAACTCCACGACGCCCGCGATCCGCGTGGCGGGCTCCGACATTCCCGGCAGGCGCAGCGAGCCCTCCGACACGCGCGCGATACCCTCGAACCTGGGAGCCGAGTCGGTGCCTGCGATCTCGCCCAGGAGCTCGACGCGCCCCTTCGGACGGGCGTCGCGCCACACGAGGCCGAGGAGTTGACCGGGAAGCTCGCCCGCTACGTTTCCTGAGAGGCTCCCGTCGTCGGCCCGGGCCGCCCTGACAAAGAGGCTCGCCCGCTTGCCGACGATGGTCGCGCCGTCCAGACGGAACGACCCACCCTCGACGACGAAGTGGGCCGGCTTCTCGAGCGCGGCCCGCTCCCCTTCCACCTCGACCTCGAGCTCACGCACGATGCCGTCGATCAAGGCGGGTTGCGGCGGGGCCAGCCGTATCTCGGCCTCACCCGTCATGCGGCCCTGAACCGGAAGCTCCGTGCCGGCAAGGTCGCCGGCGAGGGCGTGCCACGAGTCCACGGCGAACTCCAGCTTGCCGCTGAACTCGCCCCTTGTGCGACGAAGATCGCCGGCGAGGCGCCAGACGTTCGGCCGGGCAAGCTCCACGCGCATCCCCTGCGCGTCCAGCTCGACCAGACCATGGGCCCCTCCGGCGCTCGTCACCTCGAGCCGACCTGCCGGGCTGTCGAACGGGAACGCGCCGTGCAGGGTGCAATCGAGGGCCCCGCCCGCCATGCGGGCAAGGGGGGGCGCGATCGCGTCGAGCCCGAAGCCGGCAAGCCTGGCATCCACCAGGGCCTCTCGCCTGGCGAGGTCGATCGTGGCCGCCGCGCTGAAAGGCCCCACCGCCAGGTCGGAGACGGCGACGACCCCGTTCTCCAGCCGCACCTGCCCCGTGCCGGCGCCGAACTCGACGCCGGCCACCGCGACGCCGGAGAGCTTCAGCCGGGCTTCGGCGCGGGGCGACTCGATCGTGCCGGAGAGCGCGCCCGTGAAGCTCACGTGGCCGGCGAGCGGAGCGTGGACGCCGCCCCAGGCGACCATTCGGTCGAGCGGCACCCCTTCGCCCGCGAGGTCGAGCTGAAGGCCGCTGACCTTGCCGTAGCGCAGTTCCCCCGTGCACCTCACCCGGCCTGGGCCGACGTGGATCACGCCGGCGGGCACCGAGAAGACACCGTGACCCACTCGGAACGACCCCTCCAGCCCGTCCGCCTCCACTGGGCCGAAGGAGACCGGGGCCACCGCCACGGTTCCGTCGACCTCGAGGTCCTGGAACGGCCCCTGCAGGGTGATGTCGGCGGCCACCTCCCCCTGAAGCTCGGCCGGCAGGACGTCGGTTCCGACCCAGCCCCGCAGGAGGCGAGCGATCGTCCGCACCGGCGTCTTCTCGCCCCGGATCTTCCACGTGGGCAGCCAGGTCCCCAGCGTCAGCCGACCGTCCCAGCCGAACGGCGCCCCGGAGAGAGTCGCGCCCTTGGCGGCAAAGCCCAGGGCCCCGTCCCCCTCGAGACTGACCACGACCCTTCCAGCCACCGGCACGTCGCCGTCGCCGGCCTTGATCTCCGCCACACCCGTGCCGAAGCCCTGCTTGAACGCCCCGCCGTTCCAGGCCACGTCGGCGTTCACGATGCATTTCCCCGAGAGCCCCGCGTCGTCGGCGCCGAGCTCCCTGAGGAACGCGGCGATGCTCGCTCCCTGCCCGCGGGCGGCGATCCGGTGGGGCCAGGAGGGGCCGAAGTTTCCGAGCGCGTACGAGCCCTCGAACGTCCCGCCGGCAAACGTCAGCTGAAAGATCGTGGCCTCCAGGCCCTCGGGCGAGAGGTGGGCCTCACCGCTCAGGTCCCCGAACTCCAGGCCGGCCAGCTTGACCTTCGGGCTCGAGACCGACGCGTCGACCCGGAAGTCCTTGC
>JALHTD010000089.1 GCA_022865555.1 Thermoanaerobaculaceae bacterium
CGCGGGTCGAGGTGGAGCGTGCGGTTCTGACGCAGGGTGAAGGTGGATTGGGTGTCGAGGCGGCGGGATCGGTGGGGGGCGTGCCGCTGACGGTATCGGGAACGGTTGGGAGCGTGGAGGGGCTTGCGTTCGGCGGGGTGCCGTTGCCTGTGAAGGTGGCGGCGATGACGAGCGGGGCAAGTGCGACGGTTGATGGGGCGATTGGGCGGGTGTGGGAGATGAAGGGGGTGGATGTCGGGGTGCGGGCGGAGGTGGCGGACCCGGTGGCGATGGGGCGGGTGCTCGGGGTGGGGTTGCCCGGTGGAGGGCCGTGGCTTCTGGAGGGTCGGGTCAGGGATGTGGGGGATGGGTACGCGCTCGACCCGATGCAGGTGACGGTGGGTGGCAACACGCTGGCGGGCCGGGTGGCCGTCGACCTGGGAGCGGAGCGGCCGAGGGTAGTGGCCGCGCTCACTGCACCGCTCCTTGATCTCACCACTCTTGCCGAGTCCGCGGCGCCCGTGATCGAGCAGGCGGCCGGTCCGACGGGCGCCACCCGTGCGGGTCGGGTTTTCTCGACCGCGCCGCTGGCGCTTGCCGGGCTCGCCGCGGCCGACGCGCAGATGTCGCTCTCGCTGGACAGGCTGATTCTGCGGGAGCACGCAGACATCGGTGGCGTCTCTGTCAGGGCGCTCCTGGCGGACGGGCGCCTGACGGTGGAGCCGATCGAGGTGCGGACGCCTGGAGGGACGCTCACGGGCAGCGTGCGGCTCGACGCGAAAGGAGACGTGTCGGCGGAGCTAACCGGAAGCGGCATCGGGCTCGGGGCGCTGGCGACGGTCCTCGGTGGCAAGGCCAAGGCCACGGGTGGAAGCGCCGACGTGCGGGTGGTCCTGCAATCAAAGGGACGATCGTTGCACGAGTGGGCGGCCAACCTTAGAGGCAAAGTCCGCATCGTGATCGGACCGGGCCGACTCGATGGTGAGGAACTGGACCTCGGGCTTGGCGTGATGACCAAGATCCTCGCGCTCATCAACCCTTTTCACAAGAAGGACAAGTTCACCGAACTGCGCTGCGCGGTCGTGAACGTGTCGGTGGACAGAGGCGTTGTCGACCTGGCGCAGCGGATTGTCGTCGCAACCACGAAGCTCTCTGCGGTCGCCTCGGGCACGGTGGACCTCGGTCGAGAAGTCCTCGATCTGGACGTGTACACCAAGGCGTCCTTGAGCCTCAGCGCGGGCGTCTCCAACTTCGCCGGTATCGTGAAGGTGAGCGGTCCGCTGTCGAAGCCCTCGTTCAGTCTCGCCGCCAAGGGCGCAGCTACGACCTCGCTCTCGGTCGGGGCGGCCGTGGCCACCGTAGGCCTCTCGCTCATCGGCGAGGATCTGGTCAACAAGATCATCAGGAGAGCGAACTGCAAGGACGCGCTGGCCGAAACCGTCCCACCGCCTGAGAGTGCCGGACCTCCCGGCGGGAGCTGACGGCACCGGCAGGGTGCCGCCTACCTGAACCTCGGAGAAAGAAAGGGGGCGCCGCGTGTCCTGCGGCGCCCACAAGGTGAAAGGAGGGGAGACCGCGTGCTTACTTGCCGGCTCCCGGTGGGTACTTCTCGAACATCTGGTTCATCGCGTAGTTGAGAGCCTCCTGCTTCTGCTCGCCGGTGGACTTCGGGTCAATGGTGTCGCTCGCCATCCCCCGCCAGACGGGCTTGGTGGTCTTGGCGTCCACGAGGTCCACGACCAGCGTGCCGACGTTGACGTTCTGGATGGTCGTGGTGGACATACCGCCCCCCCAGCCGCGATAGCCCCAACCACCATAGCCCCCCGTCGAGGTGACCTGCGTCTCCTGGGCGAGCTTGGCGAAGACGTTGACCTCCAGGTCAGCCGGGCCCGAAGCCGGCTGAAGCCCCCTGGCCTGCATCTCCTGCGTGATGGCCATCTTGATCCGGTCGGCTGTGATCGGGATGTTCTTGAACTGCTCCAGGGGCATGATGGTGAACGTCTTGTACTGGGCGAAGTTGGCAGCGGGGTCGTAGTCTGTGCTCACGGTCACGGTTGAGCACGCGACCAGGCCGGCCGCGAGACCGAGCACCGCGGCAATCACGAGGAACCTCTTGGTGTTGTTCATTTTGAGCCCTCCATTCGTCTCTTACCGGGGGATTTTGCCCCATCTGCCGCGGGCCGTCAATTGGCCTTTGGTCCAATACGCGCTCCGGCCTCCGCGGACGGCAACAGGTCGGTCGCGAACGCACGCATGAGCACGAAGGCGTCGGCGCGCTGTGCACGCCCTCCACGGACAGACCGACCAGGACGAGCAATGCCGTCCCGATCGGTTCGGAGACGAAGAGCGCCCAGGGGATGGGCCGGCCGTTCGATGCCCCCATCATGTTTCAGAGAACTGGATGACGACCTTGATGTCGTCGGATTTTCTCTCGAGAGCCTGTTTGAAATTCTCCGGCTTTTCACGGCGGGTGATCAGGCGGCTCAGCCACTTCCGGTCCGCGCGAGCCAGCAGATTTCCGGCCCTGTACCAGTGACGCTTGTTGGCGTTGACGCTGCCCACGATCACGTTGTTCTTCAAAACCGCGGCTGCCGCAATATCGGCACAGGCTGCTGCCGTGACGGCGCCGCCATGTCCGACACCGGTCAGGCAGACGATCCCGCTCGAGCCGATCGCCTGGATCGAATCGGCAATCACCTGTCCCACCCCGGTGCATTCGACGATGGCGTCCGGTTCGAAGCCGAGATCCAAGACGCTCCCCGTGTGATAGGTCGCACCGAGGGCGCGCACCAGATCCGGCTTGGGGCCGGCTTCCATCCGGTCAAG
>JALHTD010000090.1 GCA_022865555.1 Thermoanaerobaculaceae bacterium
AGTAGACGTAGGGGCTGACGTACGGCGGGTAGTACCAGCCCGTCCCATAGACGATGCACCCGCCGTAGACGTAGCTGTTGACGTAGCCCGGGTAGTAGCCCGTGTAGACCACGGTCGGTGTCGAGTCGTAGACGTGCACATAGGTCGTGTTGTAGTTCTGGTTGGACGGCGGGATGGTGTAGATCTCGTCCGGGACCTTGTCCGCGACCTGCCAGGGACCCTGCTGGGTGCCGGCCATGTACCACACCGCCTGGTGGCAGCAGTAGTAGCGTGCGCCCAGCTTGATCACCGAGAAGCTGGTGTTGACGGCGAACTCCATCCCCGTGCCCTCGATCGGCTTGAACTTGGGGGCGCCGTCGTACTTCACCTCGAGCGTCACACCGTCGCGTTTGATCGCGGCGGTCTGGGGGATCTGCGCGTCCAGCATCGCGTCCTGCGCCGCATTTGTCCCGGGCACCGATCCCAGCACGTTGCCGACAGGGGAGTCCTCCGGGATGTTGGCGAAGTCGCGAGGCAGCGAACCGGGCGGTACGAACGTCCACGTCCCGTCGAGCGAAGGGCTCGCAAACCAGCGGCCGGACAGGAGCATGTAGGTCTTCTGCGTGTTGATCTCCTTGAAGATGTCGTTCTCGGAGTTGGACACGTAGAGCAGATCCGTGCCCTTGATGGGGGCCCAGTTGGCCTGGCCGTAGATCACCAGGAGCTCGGTGGCCTCGGTGGCGACCACGATTTTCGGGGGTTTCTCAGCTGCGGGCGTTGGCTTCTGCTCTGCTGCCTTCTCCGCGCCGCCCTGCTGCGGTTGTTGCTGCTTCTGCTGCTGCTGCTTCTGCTTCTGTTGCTGCTTGTCCGCCTCCGCCTTCATCGCCAACAGCGGCGCCGGCACGTTGCTGGTCACGGACCACGGACCGAGGGCATCGGAAGCGGCGTACCAGATCTCGCCGCCGCACAGGTAGAACTTCTTGGCTTTCACGTCCAGCACCACCGGCAACGGCGTGTTGACGGCGCGCTGGTAGGTGCCCTTCTGCCCCTCGATGTCTTGCAGGATCGGCTTGCCGTCGTACAACAGCAGCACTGCCGGTTCGTAGGAGACGACGATCTTCGGAGGGTTGTTCTTGAAATCACCCGTGCCCCTGCTCTCCTGGGTGACGTCCTCCATGGCCGCGGCGAGGCGATCGATGGAGATGGGAATGTTGAGCTTTGGGATCTCCTGCTCGAGGAATGCGCCGATCTCCTTCTGCTTCTCCTCCGTCGCGTTCGCCACCTTGACCCGCGGCACCTGAATCGAGACCAGCTTAGCCATTCGCGTGTCGAAGTCCGTCTCGAGCAGCGCCTTGAACCAGAACGCGCCGAAGACCGGCTCGGTGGTCCCCGTGGCGGTGAAAGACATCGCCGCCCGCCCCTCGACGATGTTTCCCTTGAACCGGTCAATCTGCGGTTGATAGACGAGCAGGCTTCCCTTTGCTGTCTTGATCTCGCGCGGCCATCCCAGGTCTGCCATTGCGACCGCAGCGGCAGCGACCATCAGAACGCCGAGTGTCAGGATCCTCTTGCCCATGATCTGCATCCCCCATATCCGCCCTGCAATTCGGAGCAAACCTCGTGCCAATGTCAGGATGGAGGCGAATCGTAGCACGGTGGCGACGATCTCAGACCGGGTTGAGGCATAGCCCAACGGGGAGCCGGCACGCCCCCACCGGCGTCCCCCTCCGGTGACATTCGACCACTCAGTCGCGACCCCGAAACGGGTCGCCGCTCTGCGCGAATTCCCCGCGGTCGCCGGTCCCAAAGGCGCGTTTTGCCCCCGCCCGCCACGAGGGGGCTGTGCGAAACCGCTGTCATCGCGAGGAGCCGCGCAGCGGCGACGTGGCGATCTCGCCGAAACCAACGGGACTGCTTCGGCCCTTCGGGGCCTCGCAGTGACAGCCATTGCTCCACGACGGACGATGAATTGGTCTCAGTCATTATCCCGAAACGGGTCGCCGCTCTGCGCGAATTCCCCGCGGTCGCCGGTCCCAAAGGCGCGTTTTGCCCCCGCCCGCCCCAGTTGCGGCATTTCGCCCCGTCCAACTATCACCCCTGCAGGCTAGGTCCGCGGCGCGACGGCGTCTATTGGCCTTTGGTCCAACCGGGGACGTGGCACGGGTACCCCACCGAGCGGACACAGAACGGCACTGCACCAGAGCACGACGTTGGGTCCGAGGTTATCGAGCCGTCTTGATCGCGTCCCACACGCGCGTATACAGGGCGTTGGCGGGGCCGAGATCTACGATCACCTCGCATCGCGCCCTCACCTCCGCGGATGGGAACAGCGCGGGGTTCGCCCGCACGGCCTCGCTGAGCAGCGGGTAGCTCGCCGAGTTCGGGCAGAGGTAGCTCAGGAACTCGGTGTTCTCGGCGGCCACGGCGGGTTCATGGAGGTAGTTGATGAAGCGATAGGCCAGCGCCACGTTGGGGGCGTTCTTCTGGATCACGAGGTCGTCGCACGCGAACGAGGCGCCCTCCTTGGGCACCGCGAACACGATCTCCCGGTTCTCCTTCTGCACCTGAAGGATGTCGCCGGAGTAGCCGTGCACGAGCAGGAACTCACCCGACGCGAGGCCGGTCTTGTACTGCTCGTTCTCGAACTTCGCCAGGTTTCTCTTCCAGCGGATGACGACGTCGCGCGCCTTCGCGAGCTCGCCCTCGTCGGTCGAGTTCAGGCTGTAGCCGAGGAACTTAAGGGCGGCCCCGATCGTCTCCCGCATGTCGTTGAGCATGGTCATCCGACCGGCGAGGTCGCTCCGGTCGAGCATCGCCCAGGTCGGCTTGAAGTCCGGCACCCTGCCGCGCAGGTACGCGAGCCCAGTGATCGTCAGCATGTACGGCACGCTGTGCCGCATCTCCCTGTCGACCGTGACCCTCAGGATCTCGCGGTCGACGTTCACGAGGTTGGGGAGCCGCGTGTGGTCGAGCGCCAGCAGCATGCCCTGTCGGTCCATCACCTGGACCATGTAGCTCGAGGGCGTGATCACGTCGTAGCCGCTCGCCCCGGCCTTGAGCTTCGCGTACATCGCCTCGTTGGAGTCGAACGTGTCGATGACGACCCTGCACCGTTCCTGCCTCTCGAAGCGCGCCACGACGTCGGGCTTGAAGTAGTCGGCCCAGGTGTAGACGTGCAGCTCGCTCTGGCGGGCGCGGCACCCGGCGCAGGTGAGCATCGCGCCGGATGCCACCGCAGCCAACCGCATGCGGATGCTCAACCTCGTCTCTCCATGAGCCTCTGGCTCAGCCACACCGCCACGAACGTGACCACCAGCAGGAGCGTCGAGAGGGCGCTGATCAGGGGCGGGGAACCGTGCTTG
The DNA here is from genome assembly GCA_022865555.1 of Thermoanaerobaculaceae bacterium. Classification (GTDB taxonomy): domain Bacteria; phylum Acidobacteriota; class Thermoanaerobaculia; order Thermoanaerobaculales; family Thermoanaerobaculaceae; genus RBG-13-68-16. The sequence continues at coordinate 3,342 of JALHTD010000090.1, forward strand.
ATCATGCTGTAGATGCGGATCGGCAGCGTGGTCGCCCCCGGGCCGGCAACGAAGAACGTGATGACGAAGTCGTCGATCGAGAGCGTGAAGGCGAGGAGGGCCCCGGCGGCGATCCCCGGCGCGAGCATCGGCAGCAGCACCCGCCAGGTCGTGGTCCACCAACTCGCGCCGAGATCGCGGGCCGCCTCGAGCAAAGACTCGTCGAAGCCCTGCAGCCGGCCGAGCACGACCATTGCCACGAAGCTCAGAGAGAACGTGACGTGTGCGAGAAAGATCGAGAAGATCCCCAGCTCCAGCCCGATCGTGGCGAAGAGGAGCAGCAGGCTCATCCCCATGAGGATCTCGGGCATGACGAGCGGGACCGAGATGAGGACCGAGTGGAGGCGTTGCAGGCGGGTGGCGTACCGGTGGATGGCGAGCGCCGCCGTCGTTCCGAGCACGGCTGAAGCCGCGTTCGCGCTCACCGCCACGATGAGCGTGATGCGCAGCGCAGCCCAGACCTCGCGCTCGGCCGCCAGGCGCGCGTACCAGTGCAGCGACCAACCCTGCCACGTCGAACCGAACCTCGACGCGTTGAAGGAGTTCACCACGAGCACCAGGATCGGGAGGTAGAAGAACGCAATCACCGCCGCGGTGACCAGCAGCGGGAAACGGCTGCGCTTCACCGCGGGCCTGCCCTTCGTGGCGCGACCTCGTCCCGCCGGCTGCGCAGCACCAGGG
>JALHTD010000091.1 GCA_022865555.1 Thermoanaerobaculaceae bacterium
CGTCCTCAAGATGGCGTGCCGCGAGCTTCTTCTCGATCGCTTCGCCGCTCACGAGATGTGACCCGTCTTTGCTCAGGAGAAGAGGGCCAGGCTGGGATCAGGATCCGGGATCGTGTAGCCGGCAGGGATCCTGAGGCGATGAGTCGCTGATGCGCATCGCCCTCGGCGGCCAGCCCGAGGAGGCGGCGCCGAGGGCGTGGACGGCCAGAGGGGCATCAGCCCTGGGGTTCGCGCAGGGAGGGCCCGTCGATCTTCACGGTGTGGCACTGGTGGCGGAGTCGGCTGAGGAGGGCGGTGACGAGCCCCTTGTTGCCGAGGAAATTGTGCCACTCGTCGAACTCGAGGTTGGTGGTGATGATGGTGGCCTTTCTCCGGTAGCGCTCCTCCATGAGCTTGAAGAAGATGTTGGTCTGTTCGGGGCGGAGGTTCAGGTAGCCCATCTCATCCACCAGGAGTAAATCCACCCGCGCCAGGCGGTCGATGAGCTTGCGGGAGGAACGGTCGGCGAGCGAGGCGTACATCTCGTCGAAGAGGTCCTGAGCACGCAGGAAGGTGCCACGGTAGCCGTTCTGGAGAGCCTTGAGGAGCAGGCCCGAGGCGAGGCCGGTCTTGCCCACGCCGGCCGGTCCGATGAAGACGATGTTCTCGGCCTTGGCGATGAAGTCGAGCTCGGCGAAGCCGCGGATCTGGCGCTGAGAGACGCCGGGCTGTCGCTTCCAAGGGAACGACTCGAGCGACCACTGCTCGGGCATCCCCGAGCGGCGGATTCGGTAGGAGAGCGCCGTCTCCTGACGGTGATGCCATTGGGCCCGAAGGAGCGTCGCGACGAGGTCCTGGTAGCTCGACTCCTTCTTCTCGGCCTTCGCAACCTCGGCGTCGAAGATCTCGGCGATCTTGGTGAGGTGGAGGCTCCGGAGAAGCTGCTCGATGTCGTCATTCATCGTCGTCCCCTTCGCCGTTGCCCGGCGGGAAGAAGTCTCGAGAGATGCCACGAAGGACCATTCGTTCCAGGCGGTCGAGGTCGAAGAGGCCGTAGGTCTCGGCGGCGCGGACGGCCTCGACGACCGGACCGCGGGGGTAGTCGCGCAGCAGGCGCTGGAGACGGCGCAGGGCGACGGTGCCCCGGCCGGCGGCGCGCTGCTTCAGCGCGGCGACGTAGCCGGCGATCTCGGGTGCGGTCTCGAGGATCTGCCGCTCCTCGACGGCCGGCGCCGACGGGGTTCCACCCTGGCCGCGCGCCGGCCGGTGCTCGGGCAGCGTGGCCCTTCCCTGGCCGACGTCCTGGGCCTTCCTGTGCGTCCCGACGAGTCGCGGCCCCTCGAAGATCTGGATTTCGGCCTTCGTCTCCCGAACCTCCACCGGACGGCCGATGAGTTGCCACGGGGCGGAGTAGCGGGCGCCGTTCACCGTCACGTACCCCTCCACGTCCACGATGCGGTGGTGAAGGAGGTAGACGTCGGGAACCCAGATCGGCAGCGGCGAGAGGCGCGAGTGCTCGACGGCGTAGAGTTCGCGCGGCGAAGCGCGGAGGTGGCGACGGTGGGTGGCGTTCGTCCGGTCGCACCACACGAGAGCCTGGGCGTTCAGGTCGTCGAGGTCGCGGAAGTCACGGCCGGCGAGGAAGTTGTTCTCGATGTAGTCGAAGGGACGCTCGACACGGGCGGAGCGGTTGGCGTCGCCCTTCTCGTGGGCAGCGAAGGTGAAGCCGTAGCGGTCGGCGAACGACGCCATCTCCGGCACCGGGACCATGTCCTTGCCGGTGCCGTGGAGCACCACCACGTGGGTGTTGTCGATCATGCAGCGGTGCGCCGCCCCGGCGAAGTAGCGGACCGCGTCGGCGAGGAAGAGCTTGCAGATGAACCGGGTGAAGCTCGGGTAGAGCTGGATGAAGATCATCCGCGAGTAGCAGAGCACCAGGCTGGCCGTCTGGACGCGGCGGAGCTTGCCGCCGATCTTGGCGTCGTGCGGTGAGGTGTCGTGCTGCATCTCCTCGCCCGGACCGAAGTGGTACTGGCCGGACGGCTTCACCGGCTCCCGGCCGATGCCATGCCGCCGGCAGAAGGCGGTCAGCGCCTGGTA
>JALHTD010000092.1 GCA_022865555.1 Thermoanaerobaculaceae bacterium
AGGGCGAGGGCCGCTACGTGCTGATCCGCGGCACCGAGCCCCGGCTGAACTCCACCACCATCAACGGCGAGCGCCTGCCCTCCCCCGAGGGTGCGGTGCGCAACGTCGCCCTCGACACCATCCCGGCTGACGTTCTCGAGTCCATCTCGGTCTCGAAGACGCTGACGCCCGACATGGACGGCGACGCCATCGGGGGCACGGTGGACCTCGTCACCAAGCGGGCGGCCCTCGAGTCCAGCACCCAGGCCAGCGTCGCCGGGGGCTACACCGCGATAGTCCAGGACTACATCGCTGCCGGCGCCTTCACGCTGGGCCGCCGCTTCAGCGACGGCAAGACCGGACTCCTGATCTCCCTGAGCGGCAACAAGGCCAACCGCGGGTCGGACGACCAGGAGCCTGAGTACGACGAGGGGAACCTGATCGACCTCCAGCTCCGCGACTACATCCTCACGCGCGAGCGATTCGCCGCGAACCTCTCCTTCGACCAGCAGATTTCCTCCGGGTCGGAGCTGTTCCTGCGAGCGCTGTACGACAAGTACCAGGACACCGAGATCCGGCGCGCCTTCGACAACGCGGTCGAAGACGCGCGCATCAACCGGGCGGTCCGCGACCGCACGCAGACCTCGAACATCTACTCGATCACTGCCGGCGGGAACGTCCTCGCGGGCGAGACGGTCCTCAACTTCCGCCTGGCCTGGAACCAGTCCCAGGAGGAGACTCCCAACCAGATCACGTCCACGTTCAGGCAGAAGAAGGTGAACTTCGACCCCAACGTGAGCCCGGGCTCGATCGACCCCAACAACATCCAGGCGAACCCGCTGAACGAGAACTATTCGAAATCCATCCTGAACAAGATCGAAACCCAGTACAAGTCGTCCAAGGATCAGTACTGGGTCGGATCGCTCGACATCACCAGCGGTTTCTACCGCGACGCCGGCTTCAGCGGCCTGTGGAAGTTCGGTGTCAAGGCCCGCCTCAAGACCAAGACCCAGGAGTACAACGTCTACGACTTGACCTCGGAAGACGATCTCCCCCTGACGGACTACCTCAACGACTGGAAGCCGCAGACGCCGTTCATGTACGGGTTCACGAGCTACGACCTCGGGCAGTTCCAGAGCCCGAGCGCGATGAGGGATCTGGTCGCCGGCGGCACGCTCGACAGCGAGAAGAACCTCGAGGAGGATCTCGCGGACTACACCCTTGACGAGGACACGTACGCGGGCTACGGGATGGCGAACCTGGACATCGGGTCCAACCTCAGCCTCGTCGCCGGGCTGCGGGTCGAGAACACCAGCGACAACTACAACGCCTTCGAGCTGGCCTACGACGAGGAGGGGAACATTTCCGACCTGGTGCCGGTCTCAGGAAAGAAAAGCTACACCGAGTGGCTGCCTCAGGTGCTCATGCGGTACCGCCTGGCCGAGCGGACCAACCTCCGTGCCGCCGTCACCCGCTCGTTCGCCCGCCCCAACTTCGGCGACATCGCACCGTTCCAGCTCCTCAACCGAGAGAGTTTCGAGATCACCCGAGGGAACCCGGACCTGGTGCCCACGACCGCCTGGAACTACGACCTCCTCTTCGAGCACTACATGGCCTCGGTCGGGATCGTCTCCGGGGGGCTGTTCTACAAGCAACTCACCAACAACATCTTCCTCTCGACGTTCCCCGAGGAGATCGACGGTCAGGAGTACGACGTGACGCAGCCGGTCAACGGCGAGAGCGGCTCGCTGTACGGTGTCGAGGTCGCCTACCAGAACCGGTGGGCCAGCGGGTTCGGGATCTACTTCAACTACACGTACGCGGACTCCAAGGCGAACTACACCACCCGTACCGACACCCAACTGCAGGGCCAGGCCCAGAACGTGGGCAACCTCGCGCTGATCTTCGAGAAGTGGGGGTTCTCGGGGAGGCTCTCCCTCAACCTCAACGGCAAGTCGCTCTTCGAGGTCGGCAAGGACGCGACGCGCGACCTCTACGTGGACGACCACATGCAGCTCGACTTCTCCGCCCAGCAGCAGCTCGGCAAGAACGTCAGTCTGTTCCTCGAAGCGATCAACCTCACGAACGAGCCGTACCGCGTCTACGAGGGGACCAAGGACTGGACGAGGCAGGCGGAGTACTACAGCTGGTGGGGGACTATCGGCGTGAAGCTCAACTTCTAGGAGCCTACGCAGCGGGCATGATCACCTGAGCTGCCGTCCAGGCTATCCCAGCCTGGCAGGTCGTACCGTCAGCCCTTTCTCTGTGGGAGCTGGAAGAGGGGTCCTGTGCCGGAGGCCTGGGCAGGTGACGCCGGGGAAACGGTGGAGCGAAGCCGGGAGGTGAGTGGCCCATGAAGCCGACGACGGTTGGAGTGATAGGCATTGGACGCATCGGCAGGATGCACACGGAGAACCTGGTGCATGCCGTACCGGATGCGTACGTGAAGGCGGTTGTCGACCTGAAGCAGGTCGATCCGGCGTGGGCCGACGGTCTGGGCATCCTGGTGCGGACGACCGATCTCGACGTGGTTCTGAACGATCCGGAGATCGAAGCCGTCGTGATCACCGCACCCTCGGGACGGCACGTCGAGCTGATCCGGCGGGCGGCCGCGGCGGGCAAGCACATCTTCTGCGAGAAGCCGGTCGCCTTCGAACCGGGGCTGATCGAGCAGGCCCAGGCCGCGGTCGCCGCCGCGGGGGTGAAGCTGCAGGTGGGCTTCAACCGCCGTTTCGACCCGGGCCTGCTGCGGATGTGGCTGGCCGTGCGAGCCGGCGAGGTCGGCGAGATCCACCAACTGCGGGTGACCAACCGTGACCCGAAGGCGCCACCGGTAGACTTCGTCAAACGGTCCGGCGGTCTCTTCTTCGACTTCGCGATCCATGACTTCGACACCATGCGGTTCCTCTCGGGGAGCGAGATCGTGGAG